>NZ_JAGGKL010000009.1:0-17500 GCF_017873625.1 Methanobacterium petrolearium
CACCAAAAACCTCTTCACATGCTTCAACTACAACCTACTACAACTCAACACCATCCAAAAAAACAACCCCACCTAGCGAACGCTAACCAAAAAAACAAGAAAAACGTGCAAAATAACGAAAAAAATAAGGTTAAAAACCCAGAAAAACAACCAAAAAATAAAAAAAATAAAAAAATACCAAACCAAAAATAAAAAAACAAAGTAAAAAGAAAATCTCACTGATTTCTTTTATTAAATAATGATTTTCTTTATAAAATTTTGAATATGAGAAAGTTGATTATTGCCCCGGCCCGATTAATGGAAAAAAGAATAGATTAAAATCTAATATAAACATTGCAGATGTTATTCCACATTGATCCCTTTTTCTGCCTTTAATTTATCCAATTTGGCCTTTGCTTTGCGGAAATTGCTCAGATAATTATCTTCATAAGTAATTGGGGTGAGTTCCAATCCTAATTGGCTTTGTTCTTCAATCCATTCTTCGTTGAATACCGGTACCTCTAACTTTATGGGTTCTTCTGTGGGGTTTACCACAATTACGTTCCGGTAAGGGAAATCTGTTTCCACGATATAACCCCCCAGACTCATTATATGCAGGGGTCTGATTACAATTTTCATTTGATCACCATGACTCGGTTGGTATTATAATAATTATTCATCATATTTCATTTTCCATTACCATATAATGCATTTACATGATTTGGTCATTTACTAGATTTCACGACTTAAAGGAAGGCAGCGACTATGGCCAACACTCCTATTATGGAAACACCTGCTACGGTTGGGTAAAACTGTTTGTAGGTGAATATTGGGGAGAATGCACTCATCACCGCCATTAACATTGGGAAGATGAGAGCTACTATCAGAGTGATGATGTAACTGGGGTTCAGGATGTTGGGTGCTATTCCCAAAAATAGAGTTGCAAATAGGGTGGCCAGTGTGAACATGAGAAATCCTCGGGTCATGTAGACATAGGCCCGGTATTTTGCTGCGTATTCCAGGTAAGGTCCTTCCACAACATCGGGTTTTCCTTTCAGTATGGAGAAGGGATATTCGTTGAGGAGGATCATGTATCCTATGAAAAATACAATTGCTCCCAGTGCTCCGGCCACTGTGAAGAGTATGGGTCCGTGGGTCTGCTGGTAGGCAATGATATCTGAAAGGTAGATGCTTCCTGCCATGGCCACTGACACGAACAGGGCAATGTAGACTGGGATGGATCCGAAGGCTATGAGTCGGAAAGCCCTGAGACTGCTCAGCTCTTCAAAAAATGATCTGGGTGTTTCAGGATGTGCAGCGCCTTTAGCCAGATCCGGGAATGGCATGCGTACTGAAAGTACTGATCTGGACAGACTGCCCATGAACATGTACATTATTTCCTCAACTTTCAGTAATCCTACGATGGCTATTATACTGGCCAGTGCTCCTAAAAAGTACATTTCAGGGATGAGGAATAACAACAGGAAAACAATTATTATCAGGCTTATTAAGGGAAGGGCATTGTACAATCTGGGCATTGGGGATTCTGGTGTGATGGTTTGTTTAAAGAAAAATTTGATAGGAGCCATTATCCCTGGACTGGTTATGGGTGGGCCTACTCTCTGCTGGATCCTGGCGTGTATGAATTTCCTTTCAATACCAGGTAAGAATAGGCTTACTATGAAAGACACTGCCAGGGTGCCTATTACTGCTATTAGGGAATATATAAGGTCCATGGTTTATTCTCCTCATATCTTAATAATCTGAATTGCCCGGTCTGTGCAGGTGAAACAGGGATCACATTGAACTATACAAAGCTGGGCATCGGTTATATGATGACCAATAGCTGAGTACTGCATGGCTCCAATGTTGGCCATGGATGGTGTTCGGATGACACAGTTTCTCACCCTGCCATCTTCCAGGGCGTAGGAATGGTAAAGGGTTCCTCTGGGGGCTTCAACGTAACTATTGGTTATTGGTACATCTTTCATTTCCCAGCTCCTGTTGGTTATTGGTCCCTCTGGAAGGTCATGAATTGCTTGGCGGATGATTTTGATGGCTTCAAAATTCTCAAAAACTCTCATCAGGAGTTGAGACTTCACATCACCATCATCCTGGGTGATGACATCAAATTCAAATGGATCATATTCAAACATTTCTGTCCTGAGGTCTGATTTAACCCCGGTAGCTCTTAGAGTGGGTCCGGAACAAGCAAGTTTGAGAGCGTCCTCAGCACTGGTTACTCCCACTCCTGTGATTCTGCTCATGACCATGGGGTCAGAGACGAAACGATCTGCAAAGGCAGTGAGTTTCTCCTCAATCAGATCCATTCCTTCGGTGAGTTTTAGGATTCGCGTCTGGTCAAGTTCACAGCGTGGTCTAACTCCTCCCAACACTGCCGAACCGTATTGTACCCGGTTACCACCTATCATTCCCAAGAGGTCCATAACTGTCTCTCTTATGTAGAAAAGACGCATGGAAAAAGTTTCATGGCCCAGTACTTCGCATCCGTGGGCCAAGTAGAGTAAGTGACTGTGTAATCTTTCTAATTCTCCCATTATAACCCTGATATACATTGCCCGTTCTGGGATTTCTATTCCAAGGGCTATTTCTGCCACCCTGCAGGAGTTCCAGATGTGTATGTTGGAACAGATTCCGCAGATCTTCTCGGTTAGGCTGTTGGCCTTTTCTACAGGCAGGCCTTCCATGATCCTTTCCACTCCTCTGTGGTTTACTCCCACAGTCATCTCCGCATCGCGGACGATTTCATCTTCCACAAAAAGTCTTAACCGGTATGGTTCAAGGGCTCCAGGGTGAACAGTTCCCATGGGAACTTCTGCCTCGATGACCGTCCGGTTTTCTTTCTTATCGTCCATTATGTTACACCTTCATGAGTTTTATGAATTATTCTACCTTTTTTGATAATTTTTATTAATTTTATTTAATCATGATTTGATATCAGGTTATCTTTCAGTCAGCATTCAATAACAGTGGTAAAGCCGACACTAACCCTGCCACTATATCCTGTGGACGTACTGCGCATCCAGGAACCTTGGCATCCACTGGTATGATTTTGTCAACTGGTCCTGCGATTTCTTCAGATGGTATATCACCATGGCAGTTCTTGTAAACTCCTCCCATCAGGGCACATGCTCCTGCAGCAACCACTGCTTTTGGTTCGGGTATGGCTTTGTATATTTCACGTAGCGGCTGTTCATTGTGTTTGGTTACTGGTCCTGTAACCACCAGAACATCTGCTTCCCTAGGGTTCCAGGTTAAAAAGACTTTGTACTGTTCTGCATCAAATTTTGGGGAGAGTATGCAGTTAACTATTTCTATGTCGCAGCCATTGCATCCTCCTGTGTACACTAACATCACGTGTACAGCTCGACCCCGGGAATATGATTTTAGGCTCATATGATTCCTCTTAAAGATTTTTGTATTGTTTATATTATAATTGAATAGGTTAAGTTCGAGTTTTTCCAATTTTTTTATTCTTTTCGTTTTCGTATAATGGTGTTATCAGCCAGAAACTGGGATATGAATGCTATTTTATCCTCAGATATCTTCACTGGTTTTTCTAATAATTGGGACACATCTGATTTTACTTCACCAACATCGTTGGGATGTATGGTTCCTGCTTCTCCAAAAAGAGCGTATAATGGGCAGAAATCGTGGCAATAATAACAATGGACACATTTTTCACTGTTAAGAACTGGTAACTGAGTTTTAACCAATCCTTCCATAAGTTCAACTGGTTCGTCCAGATCTACCATTTCTATGGCTCCAGTAGGGCAGGCATTGCTGCATCCTCCGCATCCAATACATGAAACTTCGGCAACTTTTTCTGTGGGTTTTACACGGCCTTCTAGGATCATGTTCCTGACTTCCATGTCAGTTACCCTGTCACTGGCGAATATGATTCTTTTTAGGTTGGTGTAGGCCCCTTCCAGGAATATCAAGAGTAAATTTGTCATTGTTCCACCTCGAATTCCCTTTCAAATAGTATGGCCCTGGCAGGGCAGGAATTACTGCAAGCACCACAGTAGATGCATTTGGATTCATCCACCACTATTTTTCCATTTTCATCTTCTTTGATGGCTTCTTCAGGACATATCTTTGTGCAGAGTTTGCAGTTCATGCACAGTTTATCCTGGATGAAAGTGAACCCTTCTTTTATGGATTTTTTTCGCATGGTGGTGGTTGGAATGGCATCAACTGGACAGTGAATTGCACATTTCTCGCACAGGACACATTTTTCCGTGTCAACTTCAATACTGCCTCTTTTGAGGGTTATGGCATCTTTTGGACATACTTCTGCACATATTCCACAGGATATGCAGTCTTCACTGACTGATCCATCCCAGGTTACATGTTTGAAGCTGCGTGCTTCGTTAACATCACATGCCTTAACACACTTACCACAGGAAACACAGAATCCTTTAATTTTCCTCTCAGGATCTTCCGATGGTCGTAAAGTTCCCACTGGACAGGCATCAATGCATTCCATGGTTTCACAATCCTCGCAGAGTGTGGGATCATAGCGTAGGTGTCCGTCCACCATCTTTAGGGCTCCTTTTTCACATGCATCGGCACATAAGCCACAGTTCAGGCAGGAAACTATTTTTCCTTCCAATTCTTCTTGAGGTTCCAGTTTGTTGATCTTCACCTGGAAATCATCCACATAGATGGCCTGGTTGGGACATTCTTTCAGGCATTTAAGACATAATGTACATTTTTCAGGGTCTATGGTGCAGTTTTCTATGGCTCCTACTGGACATACATCCTCACAGACTCTGCATTCTGTGCATTTACCTGGTGGTTCTACATCCACCATTATGGCTTCTGTGGGGCAGTAGTATTCACACCGCCGGCAGAGGGTGCATTTATCTGTGTCAGTAACCAGACTGGTTCGTTCTGCTACTAGTTCCTCTTTCCGGATACGTGTGGGTGGTTGTACTGTGAGGTTTAATGATTCCAGGAATTTCAGTTGTCTGTCTTCAATAACATCGTAAGCATCCACCCTGGCATTTTCAGGGCAAGCCTGGACACAGATGCCACATCTGGAACAGATTCCCTTAACTACCCCCTCTTCTATGGTGATGCTGTTAACAGGACAGGTGAGTTCGCAGACACCACAGGCATTACATTTAGCCCGATCAACCACATATCCTCCGTATTTGTTACGGTAGATGGCTTTGTTGGGACAGGCTTCCATGCAAGCACCACAGGTTATGCAACTGAATGCCTTGCCATCAACAAGGCGGATTGCTCCTGTAGGGCATTCCTTGATGCATTCACCAATGCCTTGGCATTTGTTGGTTGTTAGAAACATAAATTTACCTTCCAAGTTGATTTTGAGTTATTGATAGTTATTAGACGTTCTCCCGTTTTTGTGATTTTTAAATGGTTTAATTTTAAAGTGAAGTGATAAATTCAAATCAATTGTGCCTGTTATTTTTATTCCTCCGTTTTTTGAGGAGTGTTACTTCTTCCAAATATTAATTTACCCAGTATAACACCCACAGCAGCAGCTACAAAACCACTGGCAAATGGAGTGTCCTTATAATAAGGGAATGGGCCCAGTGCATAGGCCACGATAAAAGCAACTATGATGAATAATATGTAAACTGAAGCATCAAATTTCAGTCCACTTTCTGGAACATCCCTTATACGGGTTCCCAGGATGAATCCCAGTATTAATCCCAGGGCAAGGGGGCCAATATATATTATCATCTATTCAACCTCCCCTTCATCAAGTTCTTCAGACTCCTCTGATTCTCCTGATTCTTCTTCATATTCTTTGAAGCCCATGAATGCTATTACTACTGCGCTTAAACCCACCATAACTTTAAGGCCCACTGCAAAGTTGAGGTAAGGTATTATTCCTGCGTGTGTAGGGTCCGGGTAGTCAAATAGGTTCTGTATGGTTGCCGGGACTATGTGGTATATGTCCACTCCCAGGTTGTAGAGGTAGAATCCTGAAAAGGCCAGACCAGCAATTCCAAGTAATACAAAGATTAAAGCTCCCAAACTTTCAACAGCTGCAAGGAAATCGTGTGAAAGGTGGAATGGGCTGTCTTTAAGTCCGTATATGATCAGGCAGAAGATCAATGCTGCGGCTATCATGGCACCGCCCTGGAATCCTCCTCCCGGGGTGATATGTCCTCCTAAAATGGTGAGCACTCCTAAACACAGGATAACCATAGCTGCAGGGAATACAAATATTTTCAGTATTGTACTCATGTTATTTACCTCCCAGCTGGACTTTACCACGCCCAAAGACCAGTAAAACCGTTATGACTGCTGTTACCAGTATGAGGGCTTCGCCTAGTGTATCGTAACCTCTCCAGTCGAACACAACTACTGTTACCATGTTAGGGGCTATTTTAGGACCCACGTAGTTGTACAGGTAGCTTATACCAGGATATATGATTTGTTTAAATTGATATGTGGATTGGAATATGGCAACCGCAAATGTAAACAGGGAAAATCCCATTATAAGTTTTCTTATTCCTTCAGACATTTAAATTCCCCCAGTAGAATAGGGTGATTACTATTGCCAGGGCAAGTATGACATAGAACATCATAGCTGCCAGTGAATCGTTCTGTTCTTTCTTAAGGCGTGGCATGATGGGCACGGCCACCATGGACGCAAATAAAACCACCAGAACTGCCACGATCATTAGTATATTACTCACCAATCTGAGCATGACCAGTGCCACCAGGATGGATGCGATAAGTGTTATTTCTGCTGTGAGCATGGAAGTAGTGGATATGTTGGTTATTGGTGCTTCATCATCTGTTCCCTGGATATCTTTTATCTTTTTCACTATTATGTCGTAGAGGTTCATACTACACCTCCTAGGCTAGTTGCCAGTGGTTGCAGGTAGCTGGTCACCATTTGTGGGAAGAGTCCGAAGACAATACACACTACCAGAAAAACCAGCATAGCAATTATGGTGGCTTTTGGTATGTTTTCATTCTTTATTTCCAGATCTGCCGGTTTTTGACGTAGGAAAACTGCGTGGAATGCTTTCATGAAGGTCATGAAGGTCACTATACTCAGGAGTATCATTATCACCCCTAACTCTGGAAGACCGGCAGTGATGGATGCTTGGATGAGCATGAGCTTGCTCTGAAATGCGTTAAGTGGTGGAACACCAGCCATGGCGAATCCTGCCAGTAGGACCAGTAGGGCTAACAGAGGGTTTCTGACCAGCATACCCCCCAGTTTACGAGTGTCACTGATTCCAGTCTGGTAAAGTACAGTGCCGAATCCTATAAATAAAAATGCGGTGATTACTGCTTCGTTAACTGCCTGGAAGAGTCCTGCAGTTATTCCAGATACAGTGCCAAGTCCAAGGCCTATACCTATGTATCCCAGTTCTCCTACAGCCAGGAATCCTATCATCCGCCGAAGGTCTGTCTGGAGAATGGCCATGGTGATACCTAATATCATGGCCAGGAGTGATACTCCCAGTATCACCCATTGGGAGAATGGTAGGTATGAAAAGATTCTGAGGATTATAATTCCTAAAGCTATGAATGTGAAGACTGAAAAGGCCTGGATTAATGCTGCTCCACTGGGTAGGGCTTTGCTGTAAATTGCTGATTTGATGGTGTGGAATGGTGGGAGTCCCGAACCATATAACCATCCGAATACTATTAATCCACATGCCATTAAGAGCACTGGACTTTGTGGATTGACCAGTCCATTTTTAAGTGAATAAATGATGTCAGTAATGTTAACGTTTCCTGTAACTCCCAGTAAGAGTGCAACACCCAACAAAAGCATCGGTGCAGCTATGCCTCCCAGTATCATGTATTTCAGGGCAGTTTCATAGTTGCCCTTGATGTTGGATACCAGGACTATCCCCACTGTTGCCAGGGCTGCTATTTCAAAGAAGACATACAAATTGAATATATCATCGGTTAAAAGAACTGCAGTTACTGCTGCTATTCCCATGAACATCATGTAGCCATAGACTCCAGATGGTCGGCGGGTTTCAAAGAGTGAGGTGAATATTGCCAGTAACCCCACCAGGCCCAGGATGAACACGAATATTTTCTGTGCACTCTGGAAAGAGTAGGTTATTGCCGGGTGAAATGTGTTAAGGGCGGTTCCTGTGATGAGTGATGGGAGATCTGTGCCCAAAGTTGGATTATCTATGAGAGGAGCATAACCACCAAAGTAGTGCAATCCATAATTGGCCAGAATAGGTAATGCAGGCAGTATCAGTGCCAAAATAATGGTTATGATCTTAATTGTCCTGTCCCTTTTATGTAGTATGTTTAGAAACAGAGCACATATTATGGGAACAACAACCATTAATGGTATCAGTGCGTTCATAACTTACCCCCATTATTCTGGTAATCATCTGGGTAATCTGCATCATTGATTTGGTTAAAATTGTAAAGTAACATTTGATTATTCCCCCAGAATCTCGGATGCCTTTAGGGATCCGCGTTTTTTGTATAGGATTATTATTATTCCTAACATTACTGCCATGGTACTGGCACCGATAACAATGCTGGTTAAGACCATTGCAAATGGAAGGGGGTAGGACGCGTTTTGTGAGAACCAGTCGGCTGCCATCCCTGGCAGATAAATGTAGACGATCCCTCCTGCCTTATAACCCATGGAGATTAAAAACAGGTTAACTCCGTCTCCAATGAAAGCCAACCCTATGACTTTTTTTATTAGATTATCCAGGAATGCTGCTGCAAATATTCCAATAATAATCAATGCTGCTGCTGTGAATAATGACGCGATTTGTGTGTCAATGATCATCTTATTCCTCCATCCTGCGAGTTTTGTAAACTGCTAGTGCAAAGAACACCGGGATGATGGCTGCTCCCACAATGGCCTGGGTAAGTGCCACATCAGGGGCCAGGAGATATTGATATAGAATGGCAATGGAAGCTCCGGTGATGCCGGTTAGTATAGCTGATTTCAGCAGATCCCTCTGCATTAAAGCTAGAACTGCTCCTAAAATTGCGGTTAGCATGAATAAATATTCAATCATGTTTATCCTCTCCGTAATAATGGGCATTTGCTATAGCATGGGCTGCGAATGGCGTTAATATGAAATAAACTCCAGCCAGTAATGGTTCTCCTAGTACTAACAATGAAATCATGCAAACAACATCTAAAATGCCTAAAATATGTATACGGGCATATAAAACCCTTTCCATGTCGTCTTTATATCTTATAATTCCAATAGCTGCCAGAATAACAAAAACTGCTGATATCAAGAGTATGGCTGATTTTATTATAGTAATTATATCATCCACTGTTATACCCCCTTAAAACTCGGGCAAAGGCAATGGTTCCCACCATATCCATAATTAACAATGCTAAAGCTATATCACGACAATAAGCAATACCGTAAAGGTTTTGCAACAGGATAAGGAACGTGGCCACGGCAATGGTGAATCCAGATAGTCCCACCAGCCCCATAGCTATTGTCTTGCGGGTGACAATTCGAATGGTGGCCACGGCAAATATGGCCAGTGCCGCCATTAAAACATATTCCGAGAATACAAACAGGTTCATTCTAACATCCCTTTTATGTATGGTTCAAATGGTATGACTTCATCATTGGAACGTGGAGTGATTGTGGCAACCCTTAAAACCTGTTTTTCCGAGTCAAGGTCTATGGAAAGGGTGCCAGGAGTGAGGGTTATGCTGTTGGCAAGAATAGTCTGGGAAACTGGTCTTTTAAGGACGGTAGGAATTTCCACCACCACTGGATCCACCTTGCCATTTACTGTTCTAATTGCAACGTCAACAGTGGCCTTGAGTATTTCCCATATTAATACAATGAAATAGGCAATTCCGTAGAATATTCTGGTTATAAACATGGTAAATTAGCCCCTTAATCTTTAATATTGATATATCATCAACAGTGAACATGGCTAGATGATAACAACCCTATTATCTCTTTCATTTGTATCAGGGGATTCATCTTGACCATATCATAATATGATAAATTACAATTCATCATTATAAAACATGATATATAAAGATAACTAAATATTTTTTTCTATACAAATCCTATATAAATAAATCAAATTCCGTCAAAAATCAGTCCATTTGATATATTCTTAGAAAATAGTATGATTACCGGTGTTATCAAAACTTTGGAAGTATAATTGATAATATAATGCCCTTTTTAAAAATCAACTTGTCCAGTATTTTATATAAAGTTCAAGATATTCGATGCAAAAGCTGATCTAAGGGGAAATAGAGATTGGTTTCCGGGAAAAAATTGAAGATCACTACAAAAATCGCCCACAATGTTAAAAGAAATAAACCAGCGATTTTTCCATATTTATGCTTCCATAATGGGTTAAAAAGTTTAACACCAGATCCTGAGAAGAGATCGAGAATTAAATGACTTAAAGAACCAACAAATAACGCTGTATAAATGTATAAAAAGTTAAAATTAGTTTCAGGACTTAAAAATATCCCCAATGAAACAAGTAAAACATATAAAATCAGCAATCCCCTGTTGAGGATCATGACCCCCATAATAATAGATGTCAAGTATATTGCAATACGATAATCTATTTTGAAAGTTAATAGTAGTGCCTGGAAGCTCAAAGCAAAGACCGCAAGACAAAAACCGGTTAAACATACTCCTGGGATTGAGTGAATGAATCCTCGGTGTTGGGCTAAAAAGAAGAAAAATGCAATGCTAATAAGCAATATTCCTGGAAATGGAGTGATGTTTAAAAACTGCAATATAACTGCCAAAACTCCTCCACACAGGGCCATTATAAGCAGGTTTCTGTAACGGAAACTGGTATCCAGATCCACTACTGAAGCACCGATAACAGCCAAAGATAAATAATAAACATCTGGAAAGAACGGGAAAACCATTATAAGTGCAAATAAGATATGTTTTTTATAAGAAGACATGTTATCAGTTTATAATATGATCATCCATCTACTATTCCAATGTAAATTTGACTAAACCTTAATAAGTTCAAGATTGCCTAAATAACCTAAATAATTAATCTAAATAAGTTTAAAATAATCCAGGAATGATTTCATCTGAATAAACGACCTTTCAACACTTCCTGAATCCACTCTACCATTTCTTGAAACTACTTCACAAGTCACTGCTGGGATTCCGTTGATGTTTAGCTCATCCTCCAATGCACCACCATACAGGGCACCTGCCTTTTCCTGTGATAGGATCTTGGAAGAAGTTTGACTGGTTATGTGTTTGGCTATATTGAAACTTTCATAACATGGCTTTTTAGAACAAAAAACGCTTTCAATTCCAGGATTACTTTGGGGTTGGGTGGAGTGGAAATCCGCTGCCGCTTCAATTTGTAGCTTTTTGGCAGTTTTTAAAATTGTATTGGAAATATATCCGTCTTTGAATGTTTTCCTGTTCATATCAAATCCCTGAAATCTCCGTGAATTTTCCATGGTGGCGTGAGGGATGGCAATAGGCACCATGAACACAGTTCCATTAAGAGTTTTACCTTCAAGATAATTTAAAAGTTTGAAAAAAGCCAATTGAGGGGGTAATTCATTTCCATGTATACCTGCACATAGCAAAATGCGTGGAGACCCTGATCCCATCTTTAAAAGAGGAGTTCCTCCTTTTGCCTTCTCAATTATCTTATTACCTGTGTTTTCAGGAATTAAATCTTCCATCAAATCTTGATTTAGAGCAATATCACCCCCAGTATCCTGAGAGATGATTAAAATCTCATCTTGCATGCCTTCACCATTATTCTGAGCATTAATTTCTTATGCATCCTTTTAGTAATTATTGATCAATTAAACTTCGTATTCATCAGTTGAACCTGCCGGAATTATCAATATGATTGGTTTAATCAAGTATATAACCTAATTATGTAATATATATAAATATTATTGTTTTTTTCTTGGCATATCTTGTTATTATGCTTTGTAACCCACTGGATATATGTATAAAGGAGTTTCGTTGGATGGTAACTTAAAAAGGTTTATCATCTGATCATCGTAGAAAGAACCTATAGCCACCGTTCCCAGACCATGAGAAACTGCTTCTAAATATATGTTCTCCCCAATATGCCCTGCTTCCATGTCCACGAATCTTGTGCTGATGTTTCCTTCAGGATATTTTTCTTCCATCTTCTGATAATTACCAGTTATCATCAGACTAATAGGAGCCTCATAAACCCATGCTTGTTGGTGTGCAGCCTGAGAAAGATTGTATCTCTGATCCTCATCCACTATTTTTTCCAGAGTATTGTTAAAGGGATTGTAATGGTATATTCCTGCTTCAAGTCCCTGAACACTACCATTACCCGCAACCAGATAGACTTCCATTGGGAAAACATGCCCTGCAGAGGGAGTGGCTCTGAAATTTCTCTCTGAATCCGTTATTCCCTGAGCAGCCCATAAAAGTTGTGAAACATCTTGTAAGGTAAGGGAAGTTTCACTGAAACTTCGAACTGAACGCCTGTTTTGAATAGCCTGATCCACAGACATGTTACTTGAAATTTCTGCCTGAGGAAGATCAACTGTTGATAAAATCTCCCTGGATTGGTATTCAACCTCAACTGGCTGCATGAAAACTGAATAAATAATATATGCTGCTAAAAAGATGGAAAGCAGGATTATTGCTAGCAAAACAACTTTACTCTTTGGTTGCATCATATTACGCCCTTATGATCCTAATAATTTCCATGAACTATGAAATCAATCCATGACATTAACCTAAATGATCAAGTATAATTCCCTTTTAAAAAACTTTAATAGACCATTAAATATATTAAATTAATCCATATTTGAAGAAATTTCCTGGAATTATCGGATGCTGAAATAATATAATTGAAGAATTTAATGAAGACTTCCCCTTGAAAAAATCATTCATGATTATTATGACTTACCACCTGATAACCATATCCATCCCATTAATACTGGCTTATTGTGCCAGTTACATCCTTTACCGTAAGAATCATATAAAAAGATCTCTTCACATCCGTTTATGGAACATATTGATTCTGATTACATTTTTAGTATCTGCAGGTGCTGGTTTAGCGCTGCTAAGTCTCGTTGAATATGGTATAGCACTTCCCATTAGTCAAAATCTCTTATACTGGCATGTAGAATTCGGAATAGCCATTTTCTGGATCGCAATATTCCACATGCATTCCTACTGGAAATACCCACAGAAACAGGACTCCAATGAATCATCCAGTGAAAATGAAGCAAATAACAAAAAGAGTGCTGGTAATGAAGGGAGGAAGGTAGATTGAAAAAAATATACGTAGTCCTTTTAATTATCCTTTTGACCCCAGTTGCAGTTTATGCTTGGAATGATTGTCCTTATGGCCTCTTAAATGACCCTTTCCCAGGCCAATGCACACGTTATACAGATACTGACCATGATGGTATCTGTGATCACTCCCAATCCCCCACTTCAGCATCAACCAATAGTACTCAAAATCTAAACAACATCACCAATGAAAATAATAATTCTAATAGTTCTTCTGATATTCAAAAAGTAAATTCTGTTCCCAGTGAAAATTATTATCTAATTCCAGTGTCTGTTTCTAGCATTATCATCTATCTGGTCACTTATTTACTTTATTTGGAGAACATGTTGAAGAGAAAAATTTTCTATAAAATATGGAACTACGTACTCATTGCTAGTTTCATTCTGACCGGATTAACCGGCTTAATCATGATAATAATTGTTAACTATGGCATAGGTTCTTCCTGGAATTTAACCATTGATTTCTGGCACGCAGAATTTGCAATTATAATGGCGGTTAGCACCATATTTCATTTCCATCTATACTGGAAACAGCTAAAAAAGGTATTCACCGGTTGAAAATATATCATTATTAGAAAAAATACATGAAAATTGTTTAGAAAGAGTTCAGGGGTTTTTAAATTAATTACAATATCTGTAAAGTTTTTTATACACTGAGCATCATAAGTTTATCAGTATTTATTTTCACTCTAAATAACACCAAAGAAGGAAGAAGACTGAAGGAGAGATATGAAAATGGAAAAAGTGGTTCTGGCGTTCAGCGGTGGGTTGGACACCTCAGTATGCATAAAATTACTTGAAGAAAAGTATGATAAAAAGGTTATAACTGCTTGTGTCGATGTTGGGCAGCCTGAAGATGAAATAACCCGGCCTTCTAAATTAGCATCCAAAATGGGTCTTGAACATTACACTATAGATGCTAAAGACGAGTTCGCACGTGAATTCATCTTTAGAGCAATTAAAGCCAACGCTGTATATGAGGGTTATCCTTTGAGCACCGCACTTGCAAGGCCACTCATAGCTATTAAAATAGTTGAACTGGCTGAAAAGGTTGGTGCAACTTCTATAGCCCATGGTTGTACTGGTAAAGGTAATGATCAGTTCCGTTTTGAGTCAATAATCAGGTCTTACTCAGATAGTGATGTTATCGCTCCCATCAGAGATCTGAACCTTACCAGAACTGAAGAAGTTAGTTATGCAGAGTCCCAGGGTATTCCCCTTCCCTCTGACAAGCTTTACAGTATTGATGAGAACCTGTGGGGTCGCTCCATTGAAGGAGACATTCTGGAGGATCCTATGACAGAAACCCCTGAAGAGGCCTTCAGCTGGACTAGATCCACTGAAAATGCTCCTGATAAAGCCGAAATCGTTGAAATATCCTTTGAGGAGGGAGTACCTACGGAAATCAATGGGGAACTTATGGGTCCCCTGGAAATCATCCAGGAATGTAATGATATTGCAGGTATGCACGGAATTGGCCGGGTTGACATTATGGAGGATCGTATTATCGGGCTTAAATCCAGGGAAAACTACGAAACTCCAGGGGCTTTTCTTTTAATTGCAGCCCACCGAGCCCTGGAACAACTGGTTTTAACCAGGGAAGAATTGAAATTCTCCGAAACCGCGTCACAAACCTATTCAGAACTTGTTTACAATGGATTATGGCATGAACCCCTCCGAGAAGATCTTGACCAGCTTATTGACAGCATGCAGAGCCGTGTTTCCGGAACGGTACGTCTGAAACTCCACAAAGGCAGTCTCCGCATCCTGGGAAGAAAATCACCTTTCAGCCTGTATCAGGAAGAAGCTGTTTCCTTTGAAGATAAAGAAATGGACCAAAGAGAAATGACAGGTATGGTTAAAAACTATGGGATCCAGGCCGCCTGTTACCAGGATATCTGTCGTAGGAAATAACAGAACAATATTTTACTAAAATTATTAAGTCACAGGACAAATGCAGGTTGACAGGAGCATAGTATGGAAATCCTGACCATGGTGGTCATCGGAAGCATACTGCTGGTTTTAGCAGTGGTGGGAATTGGATTACTGGTAAAACTTGGAAAAATTGCCCTCAGCATCCTGGTACACATGATACTGGGATGGATGCTCCTTTTTATCTGGAACATACTCCCCTTTTTCAAGATCCCCATCAACATTTTAACTGTGTTGGTGGCGGGTTTTGGAGGAATAATCGGAGTGTTTGTGCTTATTATGGCTAAAGCACTGGGTTTTTATTAGATAAGGGAAAGTTGATTTTTAATAATTGTGTATAACTTATTTTTCCACAATCTCTACTTTTTTAGATAAAGACAAACTATTTCATGTAAAATAAAGCATAGTTTTATAATAACTGTAGGTAACATGATTACCACCGTTAAGGGGTTGAAACTATGTCCATTAGAGATCGGAGGGAAAGGGAAAAAGAACAAAGGCGGAACGATATTATCAATGCCGCTGAAAAATTATTCTTTGCCAAAGGATATGATGATGTTTCTATGAACGATATTGCCACTGAAGTGGAATTGAGCAAAGCAACCCTTTATCTCTACTTTGATAATAAGGAAGAACTTTTTTTTGCCATTGTTCTGAGGGGTACTTTAATTTTAAATTCAACCATAAAAGAAGAAATTGAGAAAGCTAAATCTGGACTTGAAAAAGTTTTTGCCTTCAGAAAAGCATATTATGATTTTACAAAGAATTATCGAGACTATATACGAATGTACAAGTATTTTCAGTCCGGCAGATTCAATATAAAGAAAATAATTGATAAGGAATATATTAAAGGGACCATCTGCCAGATTAAGGGAGATTCTAGTGTTCCTAAAAATTTCCAGGACGAAAATGTTGCCAACCAATATCTAAAAGAAATAATGGAACTACGGTCAGAACGGTTCACTGTTATGTGTAACTCCATTCAAATTGGTATCGATGATGGAACCATTCGTTCTGATGTGGACCCAGTTGAAGCAGCTGTTTTACTTTCATCTATTGCTAAAAGAATGTCAGATATTCCTCCAGATCATGAGAAAATTCTGGAAAGCAGAGGAATCGATCATGACAAGTTTGTGATAGATGTTGAAGACTTAATACGCCATATGATAATGAATTACACTAAAAAATAGATAATTATCTTATTTTATTATTCAAATTTTTTGAGCTGTTATTAATTTTTATCCAATTTTAAATGTTTTAAACTGCTTTTTGAGCATTTATACATTTACAAATTCAAAAATGAGAGTTTATTTATTAAAAGTCCATCACTTAAAGGACCCACTTAAAAACCTTTTGCAAACTAATTAAACCGAAACTATTATAAGTGTTCTACTACTGGTTACTAACTAACCAATAGTCATTAAATATTTATAGGTTATTTTATCACTTTAAGTAATAATATCACGTTAGGTTATATATTCACCACCGGTCTGGATAGTGAAGAATGAAAAATATCCAGATCTCAATCACTAATCACGTTCCCCCCTACAGATTCGAAGAGAGACCTTTGCCAGTCTCTTCTTCAACCCCCCTAAAAAATTAAAGAGGTGTAAACATTATGCCAACCTATGAAGACAGAATAGACCTATATGGCGCAGATGGAAAGCTTTTAGAGAGCAATGTTCCTCTAGAAGCAGTAAGTCCCATGTTAAACCCCACAATAGAAAATATTGTGCAAGAAGTCAAGCGGTCCGTTGCAGTTAACTTATCCGGAATTGAAAAATCTCTGGAAAAAGCAGCTTACGGCGGCAAATCTAATTTTATTCCAGGTAGAGAATTAAAACTACCTATTGTAGAAAACGTTGACGTTATTGCCGGAAAAATTGAAAAAATGATTCGTGTTGATGATGAAGACGACTTCAACCTCAAACTCATCAACAAAGGAAACCAACTTCTAGTACAGCTACCATCCCAGCGACTGAAAATGGCTGGAGACTACACAGTTTCCACCATGGTTACTGGATCAGCAGTGGTTCAGGCCATTATCGACACTTTCAATGTGGACAAGTTCGATGCATCAGCTATAAAAACAGCTGTTCTCGGCCAATACCCACAAACCGTTGATTTTTCAGGCGCTAATGTCAGTGCTTTACTGGGCCCACCACAGATGCTGGAAGGTATGGGATACGGTCTGCGAAACATAATGGCCAACCACGTGGTAGCCATCACCAAGAAAAACACATTAAACGCAGTAGCACTATCATCACTCCTAGAACAAACAGCTAACTTTGAAATGGGTG
>NZ_JAGGKL010000009.1:22500-109744 GCF_017873625.1 Methanobacterium petrolearium
GCCATTGCGGATGGTGATTACTCTAAAAAGAATCTCAAAGAATACCAGGAACGCTGCCAAAAAGAGATAGGTGATTCCTTTAAGAAGTACCTTAAGGCCAAAGAATACCTTCTGAGTCTTTCTGATGATGAACTGGATTCCATAGCCAAAGCATTCAATGAAAGTGATTTTGACAGAATAAGTCCCACTGATCTGTTAAAAGTTCTGGTTAAAGTTTCACCAAAGGCTATGCTTAAGTTAGGTAAATTATTCTAACAATTCACCTAACTTATTCTAACTATTTACCTACTTATATCCCGAAGAGTCATTAGGATGAAAAAAAAGTCTTTAGGATTTACAGTGAAGATATAGCATTTATATAAACTGGATCATGTTTATGGTGATACCATTGTCAATCAAAGAAATCAAAAGACGTGAAAAGGAACAAAGACGTAATTACATCCTGGATGAGGCGGAAAAACTATTTTTTTCCAGGGATTACGATGATGTCTCCATGAATCAGATTGCCCAGGAAGTTGGACTCAACAAAGCCACTCTTTACCTGTATTTTAAGAATAAAAAATCAATTTATTTTGCTATTGTCCTTAGAGGGGTCCAAATATTCAAGGAAATACTTAAAAATAAGGTTAACACTGGGGAAACTGGAATAAATAAACTTGAAGAGGCAGGCCGTGCCTATTTTGAGTTTTATAAGGATTATTCCCATTACCATGATGCTTACCTTTACTTTAAATCAAAAAGATTTAAAGATAGTACAGATGAATACGCTCTTCAGATAGAATCTTTAACTGGAGATTTAATGATCATCATCTGCAACTCCATTCAGGAAGGTATTAAAGATGGGACCATCCGCAAAAAGGTTAAACCCATAGAAGTGGCTGTTTTCGTAGCAGTGACTGCAGAAAGGATTGTGGGTTTAGGTTCTACCACTTTAAAAATTCTTGAAAGCCAGGGGATCAGTCATGAAAAGTTTATTGAAGACTCCATGGATCTGTGGAGGCATATGGTTATGAATAATGTCCAAAACTGATGGTTAAATCTGCTACATATGCTTCCAATTATTCAATTATCAGTCCATAAGAATGTTCCATATTAATTATATAACCCCTTAAAACAAATTATCATCATTAGATTTGTTATAGTTTAAACTGATAATGTTCTATAGGTGGATTTAATGTCAACGGCAGCCCGGAGAAAACGAGAAAAAGAACAAAGGAGGCAGTCCATTATAGATGCTGCTGAAAGTCTATTTTTTTCCAAGGGTTATGATAATGTTTCAATTAATGACATTGCCAAGGAAGTTGAATTGAACAGAGCTACCATTTACATATATTTTGAGAATAAAGAAGCATTATGCTTTGCTGTTGTATTGCGCGGGGTTCGTATATTGAATAGTATGGTTAAAAACAATGCGAAGGTCGCCAGTGACACCCAAAAAATCAGTGCCATTGGAAATACCTATAACACTTTTTTTAGTTTATATCCTCAGTATTTTCAGGTTTATTGTTACTTCCAGTCAGGAAGATTTGGATCCTATGATACTGGCTTAAAACGTCCTGCATGGGATGATGTGATGGAGATAATCCGCCTGCAGAAAGAGATAGTTGATATCCTGCATTTGGCTATTAAAAATGGAATAAAGATGGGAAAAATTTTATCGAATATGAATACATTTTATGCAACATTTTTAGTCATGTCTGCCATAGACTCTATGGTAAATCCTCCTCCAATTTTAACCAAGGAACTTAAAGACAGGAATTTTAACAAAACACAACAATATTTTCCTCAGGATTTTACCCATTTTGTTAATGAATTACTTAAAAATAAAGAATAACAAAAATTTTCTTCATTATATGAAATATCTATTGATAATTCATGATTCAATCTCTTTATATTAAATATCCAAGGGTATGATAGCTCTTTTTTTGATTATAATAAACATAACAAATAGAAACATTTATATACCTAATATGACTCTTAGTCATATATAAAAATATGAGTCATTAATAATTTTTTATACAATCACGTGATTTTAACACTTTACAAAAATTAGGTGAAATAAAATGTCAATAGCCCAATGGAAGGAAAAAGAAAAAAAACAGCGACGTGAAAACATCATTGATGCTGCTAAAAAATTATTCTTTGAAACAGACTATGATAATGTTTCCATGGATGAAATAGCCAAGGAAATTGGCTTGGGTAAAGGGACCTTATATATTTATTTTAATAGTAAAGAGTCTTTATTTTATGCTGTAGCTCTGCGTGGGATGCAAATTCTGAATTCAGTGCATTTAAAATATTTAAATCAGAAAAAAAGCGGGTTAAATAAATTACATGCACTAATTGATGGATATTTCCAATTCACTCAGGAATATCCTGAATACTTTCATATGCTTTGTTATGCTGCATCCAACCCTTCATCCATAACAGATAATGAATATGCAAAAGATTTCACTGATCTCGCCCTGGGCAATATCCAGATATCAACCAAAATACTTGAAGAATGTATGGTGGAGGGAACAGTGCGAAGAGATTTACACCCCACAGAAATGGCAATTTTCCTCAGTATCATGGGAAATAGTATCACAAACATGGATCCAGTCTGGAAGGTAACTTTAAAAGCAGCAGGAACAGGTAAAGATAAAATTTGGGAGCATTACCTACGTTTCATCACTCCGGCCATTGAAACCAACCATGGATTAGATCTTTCTGTTACTGAAATGGGTGATGAGGAAAAATGAAGTTTTGAATTGCTTATATGAAGAGGGGGGAAAAATGGAAATAAGTAAAATGCAGATAAGAAGGAAAGATACTAGCGGTACAGCTGAAGAAATAACTTTTCATAGAGTTATTGAATCAGCTAAGGAGGAAGAAGAACGGATCTGTTATGATCCCTATGCTGTACATTTTATTGGCCCGGAATTACTGAAATTTTTTGAAGCAACTGCTTGTAATTATCCAGAAGCTAAAGCAAGACTGGAAGAGATGTATCGTCTGTTTCCAGGTACGCAAAATTCAATTGTAGCAAGGGTCCGATATTTCGACGATTATCTCCATGATTCTATAGAGGAGGGAATTGAACAGCTGGTTATTCTTGGTGCTGGATATGATACCAGAGCTTATCGTATTGAAGGGATTAAAGAACATGTGAAAGTTTTTGAAGTTGATTATCAGGGCACCCAGCAAGTGAAGATGGAAAAGATTAAAGAAATTTTTGGTTCACTTCCCAGTCATGTTAAGTTTGTGAATGCTGATGTTGGGAGTGGAAACTTATTCAAAATTTTATTAGAACATGAATACAACCCTTCACAAAAAACACTCTTCATTATGGAAGGACTCATCTATTACCTCCCACCGGAGGATGTAAAAACTTTACTGTCATCCATAGTGCAGAATTCAAGCCATGGCAGTAAAATAATTCTCGATTACTTCCCTCAATCAATGGTTGATGGCACCTGCGAGTTGGAAGTTGGGAACCTCATACATGAACGTGTGAAACAATCTGGAGAACCACTTAAATTCGGAATTAAGGAAGGAACTGTAGAAAAATTCCTAAAAGAGCGAGGTTTTTCCCATATCCAAAATGTGACCAGTGACGATTATAAAAAAGCCTATTTTTATGGTAAAAATGAAAACCGGGAGGTTTGCAGTCTTTACTCATTTGTTCATGCCATGGTTGAACATTAAAATAGACCCAGATAATATTTTTTTCCATTATTGCATTGATCTTTTCTTGTTTATTTTAATTCCGCCATTTATTATCACTTAAATAGATTTTAAAGCTTTATATTAAGAAAACTCACATCTTTATCCAAACATTTATATACACAATAACACCATGTTATAAAATAACATCCTGTTATAAAATAACAGTTTGTTATAAAATAGCAATCTGTTACAGAATAACATCCTGTTAAAAATGAGGGGATTATATGGGGAAAAATAAGGTAAAAGATAGATCAAAGGAAAATTTAAAAGAACCAAATCCAACAGCTGAATTTGTGGCATCACACAGAGCAGTTGAATCATTAAAGCCTGAAAATGAACGCATATGCTATGATCCTTATGCCATCCAGTTTCTTAAACCTGAAACATTGGAAATAATAAATGATCCGGTTAAATTGAAGGCAATAAACGAGATGGCTGGTCCCATCGGTCAGGAGATGGGTACTTCGCTTCGCATCCGAGTCAGATACTTTGATGATTTCATTGAGAGATCAGTTGATAACGGTTTGGAACAACTGGTTATTTTGGGCGCCGGATACGATACTCGTGCTTACCGTATTAATGGATTGGAAAATGTGAAAGTTTTTGAAGTTGATTATCCGGACACTCAGCACTTTAAAATCCAAAAAATCGTGGAAATATTTGGTTTTCTATCTGATCATGTTGTATATGTACCCGTTGATCTGGAAACCCATACACTTGGTCAAAGTCTCGTTGATAAGGGATATGAAAGTTCAAAAAAGACTCTTTTTGTAATGGAAGGGCTTATTCAATACATTTCACCGGAATATGTTGATGAAATTTTTTCATTTATTGCCAGAAATTCAGGTAAAGGAAGTGCAGTTATTTTTGATTACCATGATGAATCTGCAATTAATGAAACCAGCAAAGCAGGGAAAATGATTAAAAATTTTCTGGAACAGATGGGAGAGCATCTTAAATTTAGTATTAACAAGGGAGAAGTTGAAAAATTTCTCTCCCAACACGGATTTTTCAATATTATCAGTGTTTCCAGTGCAGAATATAGAAATAAATATCTTCCTGAGACAGATGAAAACGAAAAATTCTATAATCCCATGTTCTTTGCCCATGCAATGGTTGATGAAAAGTTCTACTAAACAGACCATTTAGGTGGTGCTTATCAAGTGGATTCAAATTCCAATGGCCAATGGGAGAAAGGGAAAGATTAATTGCGTGATGATATCTAACAATCTTCTTAAAAAAGAGGAGGGGATGAAATGCAACCAAAAATTGAGATAAGTAAAGATGAAAGTTTAGATTTGAGGCAATTAACTGCTCCATGTGGTTTAGACTGTTTTAATTGCCAGGGCTATTTAGCAAATGATAATGAAGAAATAAGAAAACAGTTAGCAACTAAAGCTTCGGAATATGGCATTCCATACAAAAAAGCTTATGAAATATCTGTGTGCAAAGGATGTCGAAAAGAGGAAGGTATCTGTCCCATCGGAGGTATGCGGACAGAGCCATGCAAAGTATTTAAGTGTATTACTTCGAAAGGCATAGAATCTTGTGCTGATTGCTCTAGTTTCCCTTGTGATCATCTGCAACCTTACGCAGACAAGGCATCTATGCTTCCACATAACATGAAAGTTTTTAATTTAGCATTAATAAGAAAAATGGGCTTAGAAAAATGGGCCAGTGAAAAAGCAAACTCAGTGAGAGATACCTATTTCAATGGAAAATGGAATATTTAGGCTTTTGAGTTTCAATAGTAAATGTAAACGTTGTAAATTTGTATTTTAAAATTCACATGAATGTGAACCGTTTATTCGCGGCATTGGCATGCGAAAAATACAACCATAACCCCCAAAATGTAAAAACAAAAAGACTCCAATTTGGGGACTGAAAATATAAATATCAAAATGTATTGATAATTAATCAATATTACTTGAATTTTTTTCCATCAAACAGTGAAGTAAGAAATACAGGCATGTAAATGAAAAAAACTGATAAATTTAAGTTTTTAGAAAAAACAGCTTTAAAATTGGGTTGTACAGATGCAAAGGTTATTCCCGCAGATCATATAGTGGTTGAAGACAGAGTTCGCCTCCGATGTATGATTGGCTGCCCAACCTATGGGAAGAATTTGAGATGTCCTCCGTACGCGCCGAGCGTAGATAGTTTCCGGAAGATTTTGAATGATTACAGTGTGGCGATGGTCATCAGGATCAAACCCCCAGAAATATCCAAAGAATTGCTGGAAAAATACAAACCTAAACAGAGTGAGGAGTTCCGACTATGGGATCGATATCAGGACCCAGTTACGGTAAAATCCTCTATCTGGACCGATTTATCACAAATTTACAAATCCATGTTAATAGTTCTGTTGGAACTTGAAAGGGCAGCATTCAAACAGGGATATTCTTTGGCCACTGCATTTTTCGGTGGGAAATGCATGCTCTGTGAAAAATGCAACGTGGAAGGTGGAGTTTGTCTGAATCCTCTAATGTCACGTTTTGCATCCGAAGCTATGGGCATAAACCTGTTAAAAACAGCAAAAAATGCAGATATGGAATTAAAGTTTTCTACTTCTGATAATCCAGTTCAAATCACTCCAATGGCCATATTACTAATAGATTAAGACAAATTACGTGCAATTAGAATGAATGGTGATTCTATGAGTGAGGCTAGTTTAGATACAAATTTCGTGGGAAAAATTCTAGAAGAGAATAATTACATTCCAGATGAAACCATCGTTAACGTGGTTTTTCTTGCCATTTCACTTAAAAAACCCATACTAATTGAAGGACCTCCGGGAACAGGCAAAACAGAACTTTCCAAGGCTGTAGCAAGAGCTTTTGAAAGGGATTTTTTTAGGGTGCAATGTTATGAAGGAATTACCTTTGAACAGATCGTTGGGGAATGGAACTACCAAAAACAACTATTACACCTTGAAATGTCAAAAATAAACGATACTACAACTAAACAAGAAGATGATGTTTTTAGAGAGGATTTTTTCATTAAAAGACCCCTTCTTTCTGCATTCATGAATAATAAATCCTCAGTTATTCTCATTGACGAGATTGATAAGGCAGATGAAGAAGTGGAGAGTTTCCTCCTGGAAGCCCTGGGGGAGAAGCAAATTACAGTAAATGATCTGGGAACCTTTGATCTCAAAAATGATCTTGTGGTGATCCTGACTTCCAACAGTCAGAGGCAACTGTTGGATGAAACCAAAGATCGTTGTCTCTATCTTTATATTGACTATCCATCATTGGAAAGGGAAGTGGAGATCGTTAAGACCCATTTACCTGAAGCTTCTCCCCACCTGGTGGAAGAAGTAGTTAAGACCATGCAGAAGATCCGAAAGATGAACCTCTCTAAAGTACCCTCCATCCGGGCCACTGTGGATTGGATTAAAAGCATGATCATGTTCGGTAAAAATGATCTCAACGAAGATTCAGTTAAAAAAACCATCAACGTGGTTATAAAAAACGAAGAAGATCGGGAAAATGTCTTAAAATCATTCCGTAAGTGAAAATGTAGCAGAACAATGAAAGATGATCTTATCAGATTTTCCAGGACTCTTCGGGAGAACGGAATTCCGGTCAGCCTGCGATGCACACAAAGTGCCTACGAAGCAGTTCCTTTAATCGAAGAGGCGGATGGAAATTTAAAAGAAGCACTTGCAGCCATTTATATTAAAGATCAACGCAAAAGAAAGAAATTTAATAAAATATACGAATCATTCTTTGAAGGAAAAGGAGATATTCCCCAAATCCCGTCTGATCCTAATAACAAAACACCAAAACACCGACATAATGCATTTAACACCCATGATACGTCTTTTCACTCCAAAAATAAGTACATCCCCTTTGCAAAAACCATGGAACGTATCCAAGATAGTCTTGTTGATGAAGTAAAACTTGAATACATTGAAAATACATTGGGAAGAAGCAGTGCCAATGATTCCGGAGATAATACAGATTCTAAGTCAGTTAAAAGTGATTTAACTTGTTTAAATTCATTGCAACCAGAACTTATAGATTTATGTCAGAAACTGGGTAAAAAAATAGCCACTAAAAGAGCAAGGCGGCTTAAAGAATCTAAAAAGCAAAAACCTGATATCAGAAAGACTATCCGGAAAAATATGAAACATGGCGGGACCCTGCTGGAGATGGTGAAAAGCAGACCCCACCTAAAAAAGCACAATCATTATTTTCTAAATGATGTTAGTGTTTCCTGTGATTGGATCAGTCTCTGGTTCTTCTGCATGGTATATGCTGCCCAAAATTCTTTTAGCAATCTAAGGGCATTTGAATTTGACAACAAGACTGCTGAAATATCATCGGCCCTCCATGAAGATGAATTGCTTGATGCTTTTCTTAAAGTTCTGGAGATCCGGAAGCAAAATCAGATGATCCACGGTAAATCTAACATGTTTACTGCCTTTGAAGGTTTTCTCAACCAAGCCAGCTTAAACAACAAGTCATATGTTATGATTTTAAGTGATTGCCGGGACTGGGCCGGGCCAAAATACAAAAATCAATCCATGAAAACTGAATTTTTAACAAAATACGGACGTAAACCTTTAAGCGCCGATCTCATTCAAGAAATGTCACGAAATTCTAAAAAAGTTTTAATTCTAAATCCTGAACCCATATCCAAATGGAATGTTGCAGATAGTTGTGTTTCGTATTATGAAGATGCCGGAGCAGAATGTTTTGAAGTTTGTAATTTGAAACAGCTGGCAGATTTAATAAGTGAAATTTAACACGTTTGTTTAATGATGTGAGACGTGTTCTTATGAAAAAATCCAGTGAAGAGGAATTTAAACAGCTGTTATGTTGATAAAAATACTTAGGGAAACTATTTATTTTTCAAAAAAAATCTCAGGAACGAACTGTATAAGATCTGTAGCTCTGAAATTGTAGCCATACTTCTCTGCTGCCACATCTCCAGCTTTTCCATTAATGTAAGCCCCTAAAAAGGCTGCTTCAAATCCATCATGACCTTGAGCCAGTAGAGCTCCGGTTAAACCAGCCAAACAATCTCCTGTTCCCCCAACAGTCATTCCCGGGTTTCCTGTGCTGTTTAACTTTAAATTATCATTACGAGCAATGATATCTGTAGGTCCTTTCAGCAGCACGGTGGTTTCAGATTCAACGGAAACATCCTTAATAACTTCTATCCTGCCTTTAAGATCTTTAGGAGCATCTCTACCTGAAAATTCTTTGAATTCCCCCTCATGAGGAGTGATAACAGTTTCATGATTTCTTCGTGGTAGTACCCAGGGTGAAATGAGTTTAAGGGCATCAGCATCTATCACCAGGGGTTTTTCGATTTCCACCACCAGATCATTGACTGCCAGAGAAGTTTCCTCTTCTCTACCTATCCCACACCCTAAAACTACTGTATCGAAATTTTTTGATAATTTTATCAGTTCTTCCGTGTCCTTAGGATTCAGGAAATCCTCTGATAATGGATGTACAATCAGATCTGGAGAGTAAGATCGGATAATCTGTGATAATTCACGCGGACATGCCACCACAACTATATCAGCACCAGCAGCCAATGAGGAAAGTGCAGCCAGTGCTGGTGCTCCCGAATAATCCTTACTACCCCCAATTATTAAAATTTTACCATTTTGGCCTTTATGAGATCTGTAATCCCTATTTTGTAGTCTTAAAAGATCTCCAGGACCAGTGAACAATTCTGCTTCCCTTGGTATTCCAATATCACAGGCCTCTATACTGCCCACGTACTCCACACTGGCGATATTTAGACCCACTTTCACTTTATGGAAGGTTACCGTAACATCAGCTTGCACAGCTTTATCTGTAACCATCCCGGAACCAGGATCCACACCAGTTGGCACATCAACTGCTACTTTAAACGCTTCAGATCGGTTTATAATATCCACTGCTGTAGATATAGGTTCTCTAAGCTCACCCCTTACACCTGTACCCAACAACGCGTCGATTAAAACCTCCGCATCTGTTTCTGAAAGATAAGAAGAATCTCGAACTATTTCCACTTTCAGGGGAGTGGTTCCTTTACTGATCTTCTCCAGAACTTCCCAGTTAAGTTTAGTTTCTTTTGATTTGATGGATGAAGGATCAGATAAAAGAAATACTTCCACTTCAAAACCATTATTTAGAAGGTATCTAGCTGCTACAAATCCATCACCCCCGTTTCCACCATTGCCAGCATAAATGGCAACTTTACAAGGGTTTCTATTTTGGATGATTCTATGAGCCAAGCATCTTCCGGCATTTTCCATTAAAGAAGTTCGAGGAATGCCCATGGCCTCGGCATTGGCATCAGCAACCATCATATCCTTAGGAGTCATGATATCACTACTTATAATTATAAGAAAGATGATATTTAACCATGCCCCTCCAATGTTTTCCCAAATTTGGAGAGGAAATGAATTACAAAAAACAGGTTAATCATTTAAGCACTGCAAATAATGGTGTATAAGGTGATGATTTGCAAAGTCCTAAAAATTCCATGCCAATTACTCCCTCACTTACTTTTTCCGTTGTTAAATATCCTATAATAGCCGTAGTGGGATTGTTGACTTATGGAATAATTGGATCATTCTTAATCATGCACCTTGATGTTATTAACTCCATCTATTTTACCGTTATCACCACGGCTACCGTGGGTTATGGTGATATTAGCCCTCAAAGCCCATTACAAAAATTTTTTGTGGTTACCCTGGTACTTGGGGGGGCTAGTTTGATTGCTTATGCTTTTACTTTAATTATTATGGTGGTTTCCATGACTGTAGAAGATATTACTTCAGGAGCAAGGCACAGGAGAATGATAAAAGCCGCCAAGAACCATTTTGTCCTGTGCGGCTATGGAAGAGTAGGTAGCGCCGTTCATAAAGAGCTTTTAAAAAGAAATCAGAAGGTCCTTATAATTGAAAAAGAGCCATCAATCGTTGAAAAAGAGCTCTGGGATGATCCAGATGTGCTGGCCATCCCCGGTGATGCCACTGACGAAAGTGTGATGTGGGAGGCGGGTATTGAACATGCTAGGGGAGTCATTATCACCACCGGTGATGATGTGGACAACCTTTTTATCACCTTAACTGCCCGAGAAATACAACCCGAAATATGGATAGTGACCAGAGCCAGTAAAAAAGTAAATATCAAGAGGTTGTATCGTTCAGGGGCAAACAAAGTCATATCCCCTGAAAGTAGTGGTGCAGAAGACATCTACTTTGCAGCCATCCAGCCCACCATCATGAAGATCACCGAGATGCATGACGTGGCTGACATCCGCAAAGAGTCTGAAATAATCTTAAAACATGATTGTACTCTTGAAAATATCGAATACCATCTTCCTGAATTCAAAGAACCTCTGGCCAGGAAAATTGGAGTAACCCAACTAGATCAACTGGATCACTTTCTGGAAAGTCTGGATAAAGATCCAAAACGAAAAGAATCCTTAAAAAGGATTTATGAATCAGTGAGTGGTATCCACTCCCACTGGATTTCAGGACCAGACAAGGAAAACCTGGAAAAAGTAGCAGAAGAACTCAAAAAAGAAGGATTCCTTCTGGGAATTAATCTCACTGAGAAAGAGATCAAAGAAGCCGCCCGTAAGTATGGTCGGCTGGTGGAAGTAGTAATCAGACCAGAGATCAAAATCACCGAAACCCACGATGTAAGGGACATCCGAGAAGAGGCTGAAATCATTTTGAAGTATGGTTGCACCCTGGAAGACATCGAATACTATCTCCCAGGATTTCATGAACCTCTTAAAAGAAATGTAGGCCTTTCCGAGGCTAGTAAGATGGAAAACTTCCTTAAACATCTGCAAGAAGATTCGGCTCGGATGGATGCTTTGGAAAGACTTTACACCCTCTCTGGTGGGGGTATACACTCCCATCGCATAACGGGTCCTGACACTAAAAGCCTAGGCCGGGTGGAAAAAGAGCTTAAAAAAAGAGGATTCCTGTTGGGGGTTAACCTCAGTCAAGATGAGATTTTCAAGAAGATCAAAGAATATGGAAGGGTCAGTGAGATGTTACTTAGACATGAACCTGGTTTAACTGATGACAAGAACATTATCATTAGCCATGGTGGGAGAATACTGGATTCAAAACATTATCTTCCAGGTTTAGAGCAAGTTGTAACCAGAAAACTTTATTTAAAGAATTTTAACGATCTTAAAAGGTGTGAAAAAGAATATAAGAGGCCTGATGCCAAAAGATCCCTGGACACCTTATCTCACATCTCTCGTAATATTCACTCCCATACTGTTTCAGCTGCCAATGTAAAAACCATTAATAAAATAATTAATGCATTAAACAAATCTGGACAGCTTTTAGGGGTTGATCTACCTGAAAAAGAGATTTGGAAAATTGTGGAAAGTGCAGAACCTGCTGGTTTCTGTGTAGAATAACAAAGATGATCAATAGAGTAAAAATAGGAATTAAGACCAAAAATAAGAAAATTTAAAGGGAAAAATAATCTAATCCCTTCAAAACTAATAGTTTTTTATGTTAACAGATTATCTAGAACAGATCCTGCAGGTTTAGTTTGTAAGCACCCAGGTTTCCACCGAAGTTTCCGGCACTGATTTTTATAACACCCGGTACCTGTACTGCTGCTTCTATACCTGCTTTCATGGCTGCTTTTACTGCTTCTTCACTCACACCATCGATAACGATCTCGTAAACACCATCCACTTGTTCTGGTATCTGGCATCCTTCCACATCATCTTTAAGGGTCACACACATCTTTTCGTTGGTGGAAGCACCCAAGAATTTGTATTTATGAGAACCCACCTTGGAACCGGAAGCAACTATTCCTCCAGGGAAGGGGGTGATGGTTCCAGGCACAGATTCAATGGCATTTACAGTAACTTCAGCTGCTAAAAGGCCTGATGCTGGGTTTTCTGCCATTATGAATAGGTTTCCTCCTGCCACTCCAGATTTAATTCCCAGTTCTTCTTCCACCAGGAAGTCTCCTGCCATGAGTGGTATGGAATGGATTGTTCTTCCATCAATCTCTGTCTTCTTCTCGTAACCGTCACCATAAAATTTAAGCTTTTTACCAGTAGTCATCTTTTCATCAGGATCTTCCATGGCATCAAAGACTGCAGTGGTAGCGGCAGTGAGGATACACATTCCCACACGTTCTAGTAATTCGTGGTCCAGTTTCTTCTTGTCCATGTTACAGATCATAATAACGTAACCAGGCCGACCATCAGGTGTTTCTTCTGGTGGCACGTAACAGTCAATTCCTGCCTCTGCCGGGCATCCAATAACTGATGTTCCGTATCCTGTGGCTTCAGTAGCTGCTATTTTCGCCAATTTTTTAGTGGCTGCGGTTACCAGCAATCGTGATACTTGTATACCAAATGCTTCTGCAAAAGTGTCTTGAATTTCCACTCCGTTTATTTCCATGATTATCACCAATCCATCTAGATATAAAAGAATTAATAAGTTTTTCCATTTATTCTTTTGGTTAAACAAGGAATTAAAAACTAACCAAATAATTAAATTTCCTGAATTAAATGTTTATTTAATGTTGCTATGGTTTATTAAGATACGGATCAATGATCTAAAATTTTTATCAAGAAATAGGTGAATAACTATCTTTTAAATCATTTATTTCGAAAATCTGGTTCTTGGAATCTTATTTGGAATGTAGTTCCACCCTCACGGATTAATTTTAAATCACCATGTATTTGAGTTATCAAACTATCAACAACTTGTAACCCCAGTGTTTCTGTGTTATTTAGGTCTAAATCAGGTGGCATCCCCATACCATCATCTTTAACCACCAGAACATATTTACCATCTTCTTTGAGGAAGTTGATGTCGATTTTGCCACTCTTACCGTCTGAAAATGCATGTTTCATGCTGTTAGAAACAAGTTCATTGACGATGAGCCCCAGAGGTACGGCAGTATTGATGTCCAGCATAATATTTTCTGTTTCCAGGTTAAGTTCTACCTGTTCTGGATTAAGAGAATAATTTCTGAATAGTTCTGTGCTTATTGTACGGATGTAACTGCCAAAGTCAACCTCATTATGTTGTTTGGATTGGTAAAGTAGTTCATGGATCAAAGCCATTGACCGGGCACGACGCTGACTCTCTTGGAAAATATTTTTAGTCTCTTTGTCCTTAATATATCTTGATTGCAAATTCAAAAGACTGTAAATCACCATAAGATTGTTCTTCACCCGATGGTGAATCTCTTTCATCAACAGTTCCTTTTCTTCCAGTGATTTTTTAAGTTCTTCTTCAGTTGATTTTCTTTCCTTAACTTCATCTTCTAATTCACGGTTAGTGGAGGTTAATTCAGCAGTTTTTTCCTGAACCATTATCTCTAAATTATCTTTATATTTTTTTAATTGAATTTCTGCTTTTTCACGTTTTATGTCCATACAGTTGAAGGAAAGAGAGTTCCACCATATGAACAGAATGAAAATTATGGTTGTAGAGATCACTACCAGAGAAACACTGAAGTTACCCCCATAAAAGCCTGCATTCTGGCCTAAAATTGCTAATAACCCGAAAAAAATTGGAACAACGATGGCAACCGGAATCAAGCGCCGGGCAAGGTGCCCTCCAAAATAATCACTGGTTATTATTCCCATAGGGCCTTTGTCGGGTTGTGCAAAAAGCATAGCCACTGCCGTTAGAAAAAAAGTGAATGCTGCATATACAGATATACTGGTGTAATTAGGAATGTAATATAACAATTGAACACCGTAAATATAACCTAAAATTGATAATAATGACAAAAACCCGCTTATTATGGTTAGAGCCTGGGATAATCTGTAGCCATTTTCAGTTTTTCGATCCATGCTCAGAAGAGCCAGACCCAGCAAGGAAATGTTAAGCGCTGCAGTAAAAGCCATCCGATTCGGTGTATACGTCAATAATGCTCCTTTTGCTTCCCTGAACATCATCTGGTCAATTCCCAGATTCAAATTGAAAAAATACTCCAACATGATTGCACATCCTAGAATTATGGCAAGCACAGAAAAAATTTGAGCTATGATATGAAACCACTTATTTTTCCTTTGAGTTTGAAATAACCATAAAGAGATTCCAATAGCAAGAAAAGCCAATCCAACATTGCTTTTTACTGTAGAAAAGGCAGGTCCTGGACTTTTAAACGTAGAGATGTTGAATGCCCATCCGAAGAGTATTAAAAATCCTATGATGGCCACGATAATTGCAATGATCCGGGAAATGGATTTTAAAAAGGATATACGGCCAAATATCATTTTTTCATGGGGTGGATCACCAGTTTCTTTAAAATCAGTAGTAGACGTAGTTGTTTCGGATGTTTTCATATCCCCATAGACTCCACTCAGTTTCCATGTTGAATTTCTATTAAAGGTCTGATGGAACCTTACTATATAAATTGTTGTCCATGAACAAAGCAATGTCCAATGGTTTCCTGGATTATGACTATTATTTTTCTGACAATTTTTCCATTGCATCTGCACCAAAGTATGGTATAAATGCCATTCCTATGATGGATGTCATCCAGAATGAGATCAGCCGTTCTACTATGGTGGATGCTGCACTAACTGATGGTGAAATGCCAGCGTATGAATATAATAGTATCATCATGCCATCCACAGCCCCTAAACCACCAGGTAATAATGGTATCATGCCTATGAGGGTTGAAATTACAAAAACCGCTGCTATGATCCCTACAGGAGCCTGAACATTAAGAGCAGCAAAAACTATGTACACTCGAAGGATTTCAAACCCCCATATCAGGAAAGAAAGAGGTATTCCATACAACAATACTTTACGATCCGTGACCATGATTTTCATGCTATTTTGAAATCCTTCAACCGCGTTTAAGGCTCTTTGTTCGAATTTTCTGTGTGTTTTCTCTGAAATTCTCTTTAAAATTCTTAAAAACCATCGAATAACCCTGTCTCCAAATTCACGGTTTAAAGACATGTACAAAGCCAGAATGAAAATCGCAACTAACACTACCAGACATATGGCCAGAGTTATAACCATCCACTGAGGTAAATTAAGGTATAAAACTGCTGCGATTATGGTAAACACTACTAAAGCAATGAAAGGGAATGTATCCAGACCTCTATCTGCTATTACTGTTGCAAATGCGTTTTCAGTTGGGGAAGATGAATATTTGCCCAGTATATATGCCCTTACTGGTTCGCCTCCTCCTCTGCCACTGGGTGTGAGGTTGTTTATGGCCAGGCCCACCATTAACATTGGGAAAAGATGCCTTCTTTTAACTGATATGCCCACTGCAGACGTGGTTACTGCCCATCTTTCAGTCCAGAGGCCATATATTGCCAGCTGGATTAAAACAGCTAAGATCAAATACCATGGATTAGCCATTTTAATGGCGCTTTCAATTTGCCCTGGTCCAATGATTAGTACCATTAAAGCCAGAATACCGATGCCTGCCAACATTAGAAGCAGAGTTTTATGCTTCATTAATATTTCACCGTTCTCACAAAATCAAATTAAATCAGATTATTTATTAACACATCAAAAATTCCAATTAACTGTTGGAAAATATAAAGTTAACTCCATTTAAAGATGTACTGCTTCCCAGGTCAGATCATCCGTATCCAGCAGTATCACAGTTTTTTCTCCGGATAGATACCCGCATACCTCTCCGGGATTGATCATCATTGTTTTCCCATCAGATACCTCCATTTGATGGGTGTGACCCCTTATCACCAGATCATATTTCCCACTTTTTCGAAGTGCGTCCACCAAAGCTTCTGTTGTTCCATGTATTACAGCCACCTTTCTTTCGCCAACTTCCAATTCCTTGAAATCTTCCAACACACACATGTCGCTATACGCAGTTCTCAACATGTGTCTTTCACCATCGTTATTGCCAAAAATTGCTTCCAGGGGACATTGGAGATTTTTAAATGGTCGTGCTGTAAATGGTGCTATCAGATCCCCTGCATGGATGACCAGTTCTGCCCCTGCCTGGTTAAATACATCCACTGAATCCCCAATAGCCTCCAAATGATCATGGCTGTCTGACATAATACCTATCATTTATATAACCCCCTCAAAATACAAAAATCAAAGAAAAACACATTAAATATTGATCATTTGAGAATATATAACTTTTCATAATGGAAAAATGAGATGAAAAAGGAAAAATAAGCAAACATTAACTTTAGTTTCAAGATTTATACTAAAATAAATAAAATTTTTCCTTATCATTTTCAACCTTTTGCAGGGAAATTACATCTAAACAGATGAATAAGTACCCTAATTACGCTCATTTATTAAATAAACCAGAATTTTTTATTTTCCACGATTTTCCTTTAATTCTAATAAACAACTTTCCCATTATTTAATTAGGTGTTTATACATACATAATAATTAGAAAAATTATTCATTTAATTCAAATAAGGGGTGTTAAAAATGGATTTAATAACTATAATCATTGTTGCCATTGTGATCTTGATTATACTGGGACTTTCCATAAAAATTGTAAACCAGTATGAGAAAGGGGTTGTTTTTAGATTAGGGAAAGTTATCGGAGTCAGAGAACCAGGGTTGCGCCTTATAATTCCCCTGGTAGATAGAATGGTTAAACCATCCCTAAGAATAGTGACCATGCCCATTCCTGCCCAGAAAATCATAACCCAAGACAATGTAACCATTGACGTGGCTGCAGTTGCTTACTTTAAAGTGGTGGATGCTTATCGGGCTGTGGTGGAAATTGAAAACTACAACCGAGCAGTTAACCAAATATCACAGACCACAGTAAGAAGCGTGGTGGGACAGTTCACCCTGGATGAGGTGCTCTCAGAAACACCAAAGGTTAACACCAAGATCCAGGAAATTATCGATGGTCACAGTGAGCCATGGGGTATAAAAGTTACCACCGTGGAAATAAAAGATATCAAACTCCCAGACAGTATGCAAAGAGCCATAGCTCTGCAAGCTGAGGCTGAAAGGGAGAAAAGAGCTAAAATCATATCGGCTGAAGGTGAATACCTTGCTGCAGGTAAACTGGGGGAAGCTGCGGATATAATCAGTGAACATCCCGTAGCATTGCAGCTCAGGATCATGCAGGTTTTGAGTAATATCGCTGCTGAGAAGAATTCTACCATAGTGTTCCCTGCCCAGTTACTGAACAGTTTAAGAGACATTAAAGACTTCCTGGGATCTGAAATGGAAGTCTTGGAAAAAGATAAAGGCAAAAAATAACAGGATCCCCCGAGGAGTAATGGATTTTTAACTATTATCCCCCATTTACTCCTCACGCCCATAACATGAAAGTATCATCTAATTAAATACAATAATCAGCAGTTCCGTACTCATATACTGTATCAACATCTCCATAATTAAACTACTCTTTTTATGAATATTTTTTCCAGATATTATGGCATTAAAAGACAACTTACCTGTTAATCTGTCCTTGTGAGATTTTTCTTAGTGAAATTTATATATTATGTTGTTTATCGATCAGAGTATATGAGATTCTATCTTGGGAAGAAAGATTTATTATTAATAGCCAACCCTTTAGGCATGATAATGCAGGGAATAGGCGTAGTAGTACTTATACCCCTCATAGTAGCCATCATATACGGCGAACATGAACAACTCAGTCTTTTAGTCTTTGGACTGTTTTCAATAGGTTTAGGATTCCTCTTCCGAAAGTTGCCTGCAGATTATAACAGATTGCAGCTTAAACATGGTATGATAATTGCTTCTCTGGCATGGTTATGGGCTGCGCTAATTGGTAGTTTTTGCTTAATGTATTCCACCAATATAGACTTTTTGAACGCTTATTTTGAGAGCATGTCAGCCTGGAGTGGAAGTGGCCTCAGCATATATCCCAACGTGGAAATACTACCCAAGTCCATTCTATTTTTAAGAAGTCTTGAACAGTGGGTTGGGGGTTTGGGAGTTGTGATTGTAGTTATAGGTATTTTAATCCGTCCTGGAACTGCAGCAGCCCGTTTATACAAATCTGAAGCACGTGAAGAGAAAATAAAACCCAGCATAGCAAGTACGGTGAAGACTATCTGGTGGATATATCTTTTATACACTTTTGTAGGGATTTTTCTTTATTTACTGGCAGGAATGCATCTTTTTGATGCCATAAACAATACTTTCACCAATCTCTCCACAGGAGGGATGTCCATCAAAAACAATAACATAGGGGCCTACAACAGCGTTCCCATTTATATAATCACCATGATCCTGATGATCATTGGAGGTACCAGTTTCCTGGTCCATTATAAAGCTTTAAAGGGACGTGCCCTGGATGTTTTCCAAGATATCCAATTTAAGGCAATGATAATTATAATCATCACATTTTCTATCTTTTTGCTTATCTTTTCAAAGTTCAGTACCATGGACTCTGTTTTTTTCGTTGTTAGCGCTTTAAGTTGTTGTGGATCAAGCATTCAACCCACACAAGTTATGATTAACTGGCCAGATTACGTTAAAATAATCATACTCAGTGCCATGATTATTGGTATGGCTGCAGGTTCCACTACCGGTGCTTTAAAACTCATACGAGTAGTCACCCTATTTAAAGGAATTTTTTGGGAGATTAGGAGAATATTATCTCCGCAAGGAACTGTTATACCTCGTAAAATTGGAGGTAAACCCGTAAATGACGCAGAAATCAGAGAAGCAGGTAGTTACACATTCATATACTTTTTCTTCCTGTTTATAAGTTGGTTGGTACTTATGCTATGTGGATATGATGGAGTTAATTCACTTTTTGAAGTTGCATCAGCCCAGGGAAATGTAGGACTTTCCATGGGCATTGTATCTCCTACCATGCCAGATATTGCGGAATTTTTCCTTATATTCAACATGTGGATAGGTAGGATTGAGATTATACCTGCTTTGGTATTGTTAAAAGGATTTTTGGACATTTTCAAAAGGTATAAGAGGATAATAAAAACTAATAAAAGATAATAGATGTAAAAAAGCCTGCGAATAATTTTATATGAATAACTGAAGATGTATTTCCATGGATTTTTTCACCCATTTCATTGTTCCTTTTGCGATTTTAACACTTTTCAAGGTTAAAGATAGGTTAGCAGGGGCTTTCGGAGGAATATCCGTCGATTTTGATGTGGTGTTTTTTGTAGTTGGTTTTATTTCCCCCGGACTTTTCATATTCACGCACCGGGGAATAACCCACAGCTTCGTCTTTGGATTGATAACTTCCACCATATTTCTATACATAATATCGCGACCAAGGATATATGGTCTGATCAATCGTGTGATAAAAAGAAACATCGAGGTCAAATTCAATTGGCACAATATATTATTAGCATACTTCGGAGTGCTGGCCCATCTTTTCCTGGACTTCCTGACCACTGGAGGCATACCTCTTCTCTATCCATTTTCCCTAACCCGGTTCACTGCCAACCTCTATTACTACACCGATCCAGTAACCACCATTGCTGCCCTGGCTGTGCTCGTAATACTCTACCTCCGTTTAGATCCTAAATATAAGAAAATAACTCTGGCATGTTTTATGATAATGTTAATTTCCTTTGGAGGTATTCGTGCTTATGAAAAAATAGATGTTATTCAAAGCCAAAGTTTAACCCTCAGTGATGGTTACACTCAGATCACCACCTATCCCACCTCAAATATGTTCATCTGGACTGTGGTGGAGAGTGATGGAGGTTCCAAATACAGGATTTACAGCTATAATAACCTGCAAAAGACTTCTTCAGATATTCGAGAAGTTCAAAATCTCACCATTAAAAATGGAACCTTTGAATCCGCCCAAAAAGCCATAAAATATGCTGACAAGCTACCAGAGGTAGGTGGCTTTAAATGGAACCACGAATACACTTGTGTAAACGCCGAAAAAACGTCTTCTAAGTGGAATATAACCTATTTCGATCCTACCTCATCGCATTTCGGCCCTAATGAGTTATCAGTTCTAGTACCATACCATTGAACTGATAAAAAAATAACTATTTTAATTTAGTGCCCCATTATGCTCATTAATGTCCCCTACTTCCATTACATTATCCTTTATTATAATTAATAGTATCCTGTGGCAATTTCATGGGCCATTTTTACGTGTTTGGAACCATCTTCCACTGCTGGGCCGTGGCCAGGGAGTAAATATTTGATATCCAGCTTGGAAAGTCTCTCCAGAGATCTTCGCATATCACCCATATCCCCACCAAGATCCACCCTACCAAAACCTCCATCTGCAAAGACTGTGTCCCCTGAAATCAGGGTTTCACCATCATACAGGCAAATACTTCCGGAAGTATGGCCAGGGGTGAGTAAAACTTCAAAATCGTGTATTTTGTCACCTTCTTCAAGTTTATGGTGAATTTTCATCTTTTCCATGGATTTTCCGAACATGGTGGCCAGTAATGCCTCTTGATCTCCTTCCTCAAGTGCACGGGCATCCCTGGAGTGCATGGCTACCTCCAGGTCCAGGTACTGGTTTCCGCCAATATGATCGTAGTGGTGGTGGGTGTTTACAATGAGGGACAAATCATCAACACTGCCACCTGCATCTTTAATGGATTTAAGGATGTAATCCATATTTTGACCGGTTCCAGTGTCCACTATGATGTCATTGAAGACGTAAACATTGGAATCATAGCCCATTCCATCTATTATGATAATGTCGTTGATTTTTCTAATGTTTGACACCATCCCTTGAAAGGTACATTCCTTTTTATTTCATCTGAAAGAAGTTTTAAAGAAGTGTTAATTTTAGAAAAAGTAATAGTGGGGTCACCGGGATTTGAACCCAGATCCTAGGATTTCTCTTGCCTCAGTACTCCAATCGATCATCATCCGATTGGTCATACCTAACGTCAGAGCGCGCGTTTCCTCAAAGACAACTGGAGTCCCAGATGATAGCCTGATTACACTATGACCCCTAACTAATAAATTACTGAAATAACTTTATAAATGGTTTAAAGCCAAGGGAGAGATTTGAACTCCCGTGTAATGGATCTGCAGTCCACCGCTTCGCCGCTAAGCTACCTTGGCTCATTAGATACGTTGCGTGCTGTTGCTATTTAAACCTTACGGAGAAAATATTCCAACACACAATATTAACTCACAAGTTAGATAAAGACCAAAATGGTATTCAATTAAAAATTTATTTAATAAAAATGATTGAAAAATATTTTAAGGGATGATAACAATCTCCTTACCCGTGGTCTGTGGGGGATATGACTCAAGGAAGGGTCCGGTAAACATTACCGCCACCTCAGTCCCGGTTTTCATGTCATCCAAAGATGCATTTTCACGTTTATTCCCATTTTTTCTGAGTATAACTGTGTCATTATTAATCTTAACAGATACGTTACAGATTTGGCTGTTACCGGCAACTATTCCCTCAACCAAAATAGAATCCTGGGTATTATTTTCATCATTAGGATCTGCATGACAGATTCCGATGATTTTACCATCCATATCAGCCCTTTCTTCTCCAGTTGCAAACATAACCCCATAAACTACCCCCATCATTAACACAACTAATATTGCAAACAAGGTTATGATCTTCATCTTCCCAAATCCTATTCTTTGATGATTACTGGCACCGTATTCCAGTTCTAAGAAATGTATAAGTTAATTCTACTATAAATGATTTGTTGCTTAACGTCTTCTTGTTATGTTATCAACCAACAATTTAACATATCTTGACATAAAAATAATATGCATAGAATGTTCTATGATAGCAATTGTCCCTGATCCAGTAACTATTCTGAACCTAATTTTTTGTATAATAATAATTGTTGGCCTAGATTGTTGGGAGTATAAGAAAAAGGAAAATCTTATCACATTTATATAGCTGTAACTTTCGGTCTTTTTGGTATAGCCCATTTAGCAATCATCCTTGGCATTGAAAGTTCTAATCTCTTCATTCTGATTATAAGATCCGCGGCCTATCTTGTACTAATCTATGCACTCTACAAACCCGCAGCATGACATTGGAAAAAAGAGTAGTTCATTAAAAATATTTTAAATATTTTAAATAATTTTTTAACTTATTTAATAATAGTAAATCCGTTATTTTCAGTCTTTTCCTTGCAGGTGAATCTTCAGAGGATATCACAGTGGTAGGAGGGCCACCAGACATATTAGCATCCTTCCACTCCTCCTGAATCATGAACCCTACTTCCATTTTAAAAATAAGTTTTTTCCGATTTATTCATATTCCCCTTTGACAAGTAGTATCATCATTGATTTATCTAGTATCATAAGATGTATAGTATAATATTAAGAATGAATAATAACAATTGATCATGCCTTATTTAATTTGTAACAAATGTGGAAGTTACTATGAACTCCAAGAAGGAGAATCTCCAGAAGATTTTGGCCTCAAATGTTCCTGTGGTGGAGAATTAATTTATGTAGAAAAACTTGAAGGAATAGAAAATTCAAATGAATCCGAAACTACAATAATCTGCCCTCAGTGTGGAATGGAAAATAAAGATAATTCGGTTTCTTGTCAGGAATGTGGAGCAAAACTTTCAAGAACGGATAAATCATCAAAAAAGGTATTTTTAATACTTCGGGATATTCTATACAAAGATTTTCAAGATTTTCAAATACAATGGATTATTATGGCCATAGGTTCTGCCTTCATGTTAGTAATAATGGTTATTGAGATGAATACATGACCAGCTCCCCATATTACTAGTAGGGCATTAGATTTCTAATTATAAAGTTCAAAGAGGTAAATTCTGCTTTTACAGCCATATAAATGCACATTTATCAAAAACAATTAGAAAATTTTTCCCCCAGCCATTTTTATTAACAACAAGTTAATGAAGTCCTCCCAATTATTCAATCAATATTTAGATACACATCATGGAGGATTACTATATCTAATTTGAATGGTTTTAATTCATCACACCACACTCGGTACCATGCTCGAAATAGCTCTTAAAATGATTAAAATGAGTACTAAAGTAACCGTGACCCCACTCATTAATTGCACTCCTTTTGTAGTCCTAAGATCTACTGGAGATACCCAGTTTATCACGTCTGGGAAAAGCACCAATGTCTGAAATATCAATCCAACTAAAACCAAAAAAAATCCCTCACTTACCGGTATATTCGGGAAATTCAGCATGGAAAATCCCCAAATAGTGGACGCACCACCTATTGCAAGGGAAAACAACCAATAATAAAAAGGATAATAACCAGGACCATCCATAACCACATCAGAACCCACATATAAAGGGTTTTCCTCCGAAGGGATACTATTATCGTTAAAAGTGCCATTTCGGATAATCATCACTATCTGTGGATAAATTAACAAAAATAAACAGCCAATATAACCGGGGAAATTATTATAATCAATTGCCACCGGATAAAAGAGAAAAATAGCCAATATTGACATGTATACTAAAAGAAGCCAAGAAAGACCTTCATAAGTGTAATCTTTAACTTTACTATCAATTCTTAGTATTTTAATGCCTAAAATCAGCTCCATTTTGTCTATCAACCTATCCTCATAACACATGAGGATAGTACCTAAGACAAAGCCCGATATAACAAAGCCCATAAATAATAAACCCATATTAACCTCTTGTTATTCTTATTATAATAAAATTTTCTACTAATTGATTATGAAGGTGATTTAATGAAAATCACCTTTTCTTAGTATATGTGTTTTGGAATTCCCAGATAATCCATAATATTATTCAAACCAAAATCCCAAGTCACACTAGTACCAATACCTTTTGGAAGACCATGAATTCCAGTACTGGCAGCCCACTTACCACCACTAAATACCGCGCCATCTTTAATAAGTGTCCATGGTACCTTTGAAATTGTTGTAATTCCCTTAGCAGCACCAAATCCAGGGATGGCTGATAAAGATATAGAAACTCCTCCCTTAATCCATGCTTGGGGATTTTTTGGATCATCAAAAACCCCTGCTGCATCAAGACATAAGAAACAACCAACGCCTATGGCTAAAGCAGCCCAAGTAACAGGACCCCCTGCAACTAACGCCGTAACACCAATAGTAATAAATCCACCACCAACAACATCTTCTGCAATATCTTTAATCTGGTTAGATTCCTGAGGAGGAGGTGGTAATAATTCATTTGTCTCAATTATGTACAGTGGACTGCTTCCAATCATACATGAATAAATATCTATAACAGATACCTCAATTATGTTTGGTCCTACATTTAAAAATGGAGTGATATCGACAACATTAACAGCCCCAAAATGGACAAAATCATGACTAAATCTTCATAAACTCCATTTTTTCTCAATTATCCTCCGAAGTTTCCATTATATTTCTCCTTCAGTTTTCATATTCATTATCTAGTTGTGTTTCAACCTTTTCATATTTTTTCAGGGTGCTTGCAAATAGTTCATCAAATAAAGGAGTTAATCCCTGGTCAAGGACCTTCAATCCTTCTTCAGTGATTCCTCCTTTAGTTGCCACTTGTCTTATCACATCTTCAAATGTCAGATCTTTTTCTTGAAGGAGTTTGGCTGTTCCATATAGAGTTTCTGTAACCATTTCTTCTGCTTCTTTCCGGGTGAAAATATCATGTTCCAGGGCAGATTCTGTGAATTTCATTATTATGAATGATATAAATGCCGGGGCAGAGCTGGTTAGATTAGTTGCAATGGGAAATTCCTTTTCGTTTACGATTTTCACTTCGCCGATGCTTTGGAAGATTTTTTCCACAAATTCAGCATCTTCTGGAGTTACCTGCAAGTTATGGGCAACTAAAGATATTCCTTCATTGACCTCGGAGGTTAAACTAGGAATTACCTTGCTTATTTTTCCTGGAAAAACTTTTTCAATGTTTTCTATGGTTAAACCTGCGGCTATGCAGATTATATGCGTGTTAACAGAGGTATGATCATTTATTTCTTCTAATGATTCTTTAACCTGTCCTGTTTTGATGAATAAAAATATTTTTTGTGATTTTTCTGCTACTGTTTTGTTACTTTGAGCAATTTCTATCTCTGGATGTGATTTCTGTAAATCTGATAGTTTGTTCAGGCTGCGGGTGCTAATGATCATTTCAGATTCTTTTAAAACTCCAGATCTGAGGATTCCCCTAATTATCATGCTCCCCATGGCACCGTAACCAATGAATCCAATTTTTTCCATTGAATTACCTCTTTCAACTTGTATTTAATAGTTATTTAGATAATTATGTTCAGAAAATAGCTATATCTCCATTTATCTGTATTTGGAGTCAGTTTATTGCATATCCATTGTGATGAGGTTATTTCTTTCCTCCATAAATAGAAAATACTCCGTACTTATAATAACAGTCCACTTGTTTGAATCCCACAGATTTTAAGGCATCCAACTGATCTTGCAAGTTATCAGGATGATTATCTGGATTGTTTTTGTACTGTAGTGGCAGATACTCAAAATTTGTATCAACTTCCAGATTATCCTGGTTTTCATGTATCCATTCACTCCAAAGTACACGATACCATCTTTCCAGCTCATTGACAGGAGCTTTAACCACATCTATGTTTAAAAAAAACCCACCATGATTTAGATGATTATATATGTAAGAGAAAAACGATCTTTTCTCTTCAAGGTGTAGGTGGTGGATGGCCAGGGATGAAATCACAAGATCAAATCCATCAACTAGAATATCACTCTCTTCTGATTCACTTTTAAGTAGTTTTTGGAATGTTTTATGGATAAAATTTATATGACTATATGGTTCCAGATTTTCCCGGGCATTTTTGAGCATTTCAGAGGAACCATCAACTAAAGTGGCCTGGATTTTATCATCTTCCTTTAATAGTTCCATGGTTAGTGCTCCATTACCACAACCCAGATCTAAAACCTTAATTGGCCTTTCCAATTCACTGTCTAACAGGAAATATTTATAAAATGATTTTAATATCATGAATAATCTTTTTCTTTCCAATATGTAGATATCAGCGTTTTCTACGAATTCTTTGGCATGTTTTTTCTCTGCCCATCCTGATTTTTCGAATTTGCTCATATGAATCGCCTTAATGTTTATGATGAATGCTAAATACCATTAACCTGTTACTTCGTAGCTATTCCCTTGAAAAAGTTATAGAAAAATGTTCCAGAAGGTTCTGCTGATTTGTGTAAATCTTTAATACCCTTCTCCCATATTTCAATATCTATCAAGCCGGATTCAATTGCCTGCTCTTTAACTCCTTCCACCATGGCAATGATAGTCTTTTTTATAAATCTATCCACCAGTTCGCCCTTGCTGGAGTCCACATAAACCACTCTGGGATCTACTTCGATGTTTTTAAATCCTGCTTCAGTTAATAGAGGGTAGAGTTCCCTGCCCATTAATGGATTACACTTCAAATCTTTTTGAACCTTAATCAAACACTGCCAGACTTTTACAGCCTCTGCAGTCTCTGGATAGAAGTAACAGGAGCCATGATCTCCTTCAATAACAGTGATAGAGCCTCCTTTTTTTAGAACCTTCTTCAAACTTAGAAGTGCTCCCACTGGGTCAGGCAGATGTTCTAAAACAAAGCAAATGAACACATGGTCAAAGGTTTCATCCTCAAATGGGAGTTTCATGATATCTGCTATTTGAAATTTAACATTTGAAAACCCTTCCCTGTTAATTAAAGCCTTTGCATGATTTAAAGATGGTTCTGATATATCCACTGAAGTTATTTCTGCCAGAGGACTGTTCCTAGCCAGGGTGATGGTCTGGGCTCCTACTCCACAACCAGCCTCCAGTACCATACTATCTTCAGGATAACTTGTGTCATGATGCATTAGCAGGGCCAGTGCTTTTGCCTGATCAACCAGTCTAATTGCTTCTCTTTCTGAGTATCCATGGACATAATCTTTTCTCATTTAGATAAACCCTAATTATTAATGATTTTTATCAATGTTATTCAAAGAATAGTTAAATTAGAGCACTATTTAAAACTTCATAGCATGTTTTTGTACATTGAATTCATTCTCAGCATTAAATCTAACCCAAAGCAGAACCTGGTTTACAATGTAAAATAAAAAAGAAAAAGAGAAAAAATTCTGGAAATATCCTTGTCATGCCATTTATTTAACCTTAATTTATGATACAGAACAAGGACACAGCATCTTTTTTCCTTATCATTTTATCATTCAGTTCATTCCATGTTTTGGGATAATATTTCAATTTATGCTCCATATTTTCCAGTGATCTGTGCCTCAGCCAGTACGTGGCCTTCCATTGCATCTTTCACCTGCTGTTTTGTAGCTCCCGGTTCCAAATTGAGCGTAGTATCCAGTGCATAGATTTTAAATGCATATCTATGTGTTCCCCTGGGTGGTGATGGTCCTGAGTAACCTATGGTGCCCATATCGTTGGTTCCCTGTTTTGCACCGTTATCCAATGTTCTTTGGTTGGTTATGCCTTCAGATAGCTGGGTGATGTTTGCAGATATGTCAAACACTATCCAGTGGTAGAATGCACCCCCACCAGAGCCTGATGCATCTGGATCTTCACAGGTTATGGTGAAACTTACGGTATTCTGGGGTGCTGAAGTCCAGGAAAGGGGTGGGGATATATCCTCACCATCCGCGGTGTACTTCTGTGGTATTTGGCCACCCTGAACAAATGCCGTGCTGGTTATCTGAAAACTTCCCGATTGATTACTGGTTTGATTGGTGATTTGATTGCTTTGGGTTGTGCATCCTGATACAAAAACAGCCAGAGATACCAGTACTACCCCTAAACCTAAAATTAGCTTTTTTTCCATTGTATCCCCCCTAATTCTCTTTATTTTTATATATTTAAAATATAATTTGTATTGTTATAAATGTTGTATACAAAAATATAATAAAATTTACCTTCCACTAAGTATGCCCCTAAAAAATCATGCCACCATCAATCTACCTGAATCAGACTTTATTTGTCACTTAAGCACTTCATTTAAGACTTTTTATTTTAAATATATAATTATCATTCTTAATTTTTTTCCATGGAGTCTAATTGAAGTTTGATAGTATGATATTCATCTTCCAAGTCAGGTCCCCTGGAAAATGGAATTTTGAGTGATACCTCCCACCAGTTCTGGATCTATAAGTTAGCGTATCTCATCTACCAAGCTTCTCGAAGTAAAAATCCGTTTAAATACTTAAAATATCCATTTTTATCTTTTTAACCCCAAATCTAATGTTAAATTCTTCCAGAGCATTTTAAATGTCAATTTACTGGTATCCTTAGCAAATAATTGATATAATACTCATCCAGAAGTTCAGGTACTCTGCAGGTGTGGAACGAGTGCATAAAACAGGCACATCCATAATATAGGGCATTTTTAATAGTTCACTCTCGATACTATCTATCCTTTAATATCATGAACCAACAGTAATGGTCAGTGATCATCAGGGTTTTTCACTCAGGGTTTAAATATTCCCTCATAGAGTTTATGAACATTGATCTGATGTCCACTTCTCTTTTAGAGTTCTCAGAACTTTCTGGTAAATGGCATGGTTGAAACTCTTAGGGTAAAGTGGGCCAGTATAACTGATATTTCCATATATATTGCTCCTTCAAGAAATTATTACACCTTTAAAATGTTAGATGGTGATCTTCAATAGTATTGAAAGAGCGATAAATAATATAAGGTTGTTAATTGCCAGCAAAACTCCCACTCCCCTACCGAAACCCCCGTGGAAGAGTATGCTCAAAGTTAAAAATAGACTTTGAAGCAATAAGAACGTTGCGAAGAATATCAGTCCCAGGTTGAACTTGGATTTTATTTCCTTATAGTTCTGCCAGTAAATATAAAATAATCCTACTAATAAAAGAATGTTGCCAATTCCAATAATTGCTGCAATATAAAACGACCATAACTCCATTGAACTATCTACTATCATTATTTTACCCCTTAACATTGGATCAAATAACCATGTAATATTTATTTATTATTTTTTCCCTATTTATCCACGATTTCGTTCCAAATTTCCATGAAAATACCGTAATTTTCTTCCATTTTTGTGGTTAAAAAGTACATGGTACCATATTTTTCCCCAGCAGGCATAACCATCTCATTTTCTTCCAGAACATCAATATGGTACCTTATGGTTTTATAATCAACTTCAAGAATCTCTGCAAGCTGATTAACATTATAGGGCCTTTCATTTAGGAAATTTATAATTTTAGCCCTATTTACACCCCCTCTGGTTCCTGCGATCAAGTACCATAGCATCCTTCTCATGTTAACCTCTCAATAAAACTCCAACATAGTATTAGTTATGATTACAGAGTTATATTAAGGTTATCTGATTTTTAGTTTGCTATTATTAGTTTCCATTTGATCTTCCAAACATAGAGCCCGGTATGGTTTAGTACTGATCCGAATAGTGGAAGTAAAGCAAAAGTGCGCTTACAAAGAGTACAGAATACAATATAACAGACACTATCGGATAAATAGGATCTATTTCTAAGTTTCCCCCTATTGAAAGCATTAAAACTTCAGGAGCAGCCCATGGGGAAAGATAACATTTGTCCCAGTGATATGCTGCCAGGTTAGGGATGATCCCCGCCACTGATATGACCATTGCCGGGATAAAACTCCTGAAAATCAAAGTCAAAATCATAGCCAAAGGTATGATAACCAGGGTGGTAACACCAGCCAGCAAGAATTCGGAGTTGTAGTTGATTACTTCATCCAGGGTAATGGGAAACCCTAAAAGGAGAGCGCAGATTGTGTTAGTTAGAGCCACACAAGCATATAACCCCAGAATGAAAAGTGCAACATACACTAATTTTCCGGTGATGATTTTTAACCGAGAATAAGGAGTGGTTAAAATGTTTCCAATAGTATGGGACTGGTACTCATAAAAAACAGCGCTTATGGCAATGAATGATGTGATCAATGGCCCAATAAGGAATATGAATAACTGTACCACTCTGCCTGTGAATGAATGCCACGTATATATACCCTGGGTTATTAAATCGTCCCTTACCATGAAAGTGCCGATTGCAATGATTAATACAGGCGATATCATCCCTAAAAAGCCAAGAGTGTAGATATAAGTACGTTTATACTTTTTATATTCAGATTTCAGTAAATTAATCATAAAATCACCTCAAAATCAGTTGTATCAGTAATTCCCAAAAATCTCTCTTCCAAAGTTTTTGAAACTGATTCAAGATTATAAACATTGATTTTGTTTTCAACCAGGGTTTTATTGATTATCACATTATCTTCACGTTTGCAGAATACTTTAAACCCTTCAGGCAGTTTTTGAAAATCAAAATTTGTTGCTTCAAGTATCTGGGCTGTTTTTTTAAATTGATCTGTTTCCAGGATTAGGGAACTTTGTTCATCACTATTAATGAGTTCTATTTCTCCTTCTTCAAGAAGCCGGCCTTGATCAATGATTCCAATATAATCTGCGATTTGCTGTACTTCAGAGAGTAAATGACTGGATACGAAAATGGTAATCCCCATGGATTCTGAAAGGTGGCGGATTAACTTTCTCATATCAATGATCCCCGCAGGATCCAGACCATTAGTGGGTTCATCCAAAATTAAAATACGTGGCGAGTGTATTAAAGCGTTGGCTATGCCCAGACGCTGCTTCATTCCCAGAGAAAACTTGCCAACTGGTTTATTACCAATGGCAGTATCGGTATCAGACAGGCCAACTGTTTCCAGTGATTCGTTGATCCTGTATTCCTCAGTTTTAAACATTTTTGAAGTTATTTCCAGATTTTCATAGGCAGAAAGATTTTCATAAAATCCAGGAGTTTCTATTATGGCTCCGATATCCGCCAGATACTGGCTACGGTTTCTGGTCATTTCATGACCAAAAATCTTCACATGTCCTGTATCGGGCTTGATAAGATCCATTATCATTCTTATGGTGGTGGTTTTACCTGAACCATTCCTTCCCAGGAAGCCGTATACTTTGCCTACCGGCACCCGGATCCCCAGATCATCTACTGCTTTTACATCTTTGTATTTCTTGGTGAGATGGTCGGTTTCAATAGCATAATCCATTTTATCCCTCACTTCCAACTTTAATCATTTATAAGTTCAAAATGAGTTGATAGTATTATAAACCCTAATTCGAACTTTTTTAGTTGATTCATAGTTGAAATGAGATTTATATAGAATAAAAAGATTTTTCCAGTTCCCTTCAAGATTCGTTCTGGGTTTGTTCCAGATCTCTTCCATATCTATGGTGCCAAAAAAAGTGAGTTGATTGTCTGGTGAGTAGAACCAACTGATTGATTGAGTGATTGGAAAAAATTTAAAACGTAAGAAGTTAAATGGAAAAAGATTAGAACTTATTATTTATTCCCTGGTGATTTTAAAGAGTATGGACAGGGCAACTAACTGTACTATATTAATTAAAAACAGCGGTAGTCGGGGCCCATGTATTTCTGAAACGTAGATGTTAACAGGGTTGATATCAATGGGGATTAGTAAATTTATGGCAATGAATAGGGTGGACATTACATTTTGCAGGAGCAGAAAGGATGAAAAATACAGTAATCCTATGGTAAATCCTGATTTAATCTGTTTATATGTTTTCCAGTATGCTTTGAGTAGGAAAAGTAACAGGCAAACGTTTGCAATTCCTACAGTTAAAGCCACTATTAATAATGATAATCCCAGTTCTCCCATTAACATGTCATCATCCATTGAATCTAGAATTGTGAATAAAAAAATATCTGGTGAATTATCATTACTCTTATAATTCAGGTAAATTCACCTTTTATTCACTGGAATGTTAGTATTTAGTTCTGTATTTTTCCATCAAATACATTTACAATCCTATCAGCCATTTTTCCCACGTAGGGTTCATGAGTTACCATCACCAGAGTTACATTCTCCTTATCATGGAGATCACGCAGGAGTTTCAGGATCACATCCCCTGTTTTGGAGTCTAAAGCCCCTGTAGGTTCATCAGCAAGAATTATGGAGGGATGATTGACCAGTGCCCTGGCTATGGCCACCCTCTGACGCTCCCCACCTGATAATTTGGTGGGGATTTGATCTTTCTTATCTGTCAAGTTCACGGATTTTAAAAGTTCCAGTGCCCTTTCTCTCATCTGGCTGGTGGAAAAATCTGATTCATACATGGGTATTTCCACATTCTCCATCACAGTGAGGTTGGGTATCAGATTGTGCATCTGGAAGACAAATCCAATTTCTTTTGATCGGAATTCGTCAAATTTTTTGTTTTTCATGAGATCAATACCCGCTACCTTAATGGTTCCTTCATCAGCCACATCTAATGCTCCAATCATATTCAGGAGTGTGGATTTTCCCGAACCAGATGGTCCCATTATGGATAGGAACTCTCCCTTTCTCACTTCCAAATTTAAACCATTTAAGGCTTTTATTTTCCCACCATCATAAGTCTTCTTAAGGTTATGAATTTCAATGATGTTGTTTTCTTTATTCATATGCTCTCCCCTTATTTTATCCCCTTCATTCATAGCGCAACGCCTCTGTTGGTGATAGTTGGGATGCCCGGTATGCTGGGTACAATCCACCAATTATTCCCACAACAAATGCCACCAGGAATGCTCTGATGAATATATCCGGTGCAAAGGATGGTTCTATGGTTCCACTGAAGTAAACTGAGAGTAAAGCTACAACTCCTATCACTGCCACTATGGTTCCAGCCACTGCAGCGATTAAGGTCAAGACCACGGATTCACCGAGTATCATTCCCAGTATTCTTTTTTCCTTCCATCCTACAGCCTTTAAAACACCTATTTCGCGGGTTCTTTCAAATACTGACATTACCATGGTGTTTACCACTCCCACTCCACCTATTATTATGGCTAAGAGTGAAATTGCCCAGTTGGCTGTGTCTATGGTGTTAAGTGCATTGTTCATCCGACCTGCCATTGATGCAGCAGTTGTGGTGGATAATTCAGTGGGATATGCTGTTTCAATTGCTTTACCTACTTCTGTTGCGTTGGCATTTTCATCTATCTTCACTGCTATGTTACTTACCTGGTTATCATTGTTAGTCAGGTTTTGGAGTGTGGATAGTGACATGAAAGCTCCGGCATCAGTTATGAAGCTTCCAGTTTCATAAATTCCAGTTATGGTGAAATCCTTACCAAATAAGTTAATGGTGTCCCCCACCTTTTTATCGAGATTAGTGGAAGCTGTTTTACCAATTATGACCTCATTTGTACTTTCATTAGAATACAATGCCCCATCAATGTTTTCGATTCCTGCAAGGCTTAATTTCTCAGGATCCATTCCTGTGACTGAGAACCCAGCGAACCCCCCAGGAACACCACTTGTACTGGTGGTGCCTGTTCCTGTTGAAGTTCCTGACACAGCAGTTGCTGATGATTCACTGGTTGAAGTGTTGGTTGCTCTTAACATTCCTGCAGTTTCTTTTACTCCCGATATATCCATGAGTTCAGTGACTCGGCTTTCATTGATCCTTCCTGATCCATAGTTACCAGCGCCAGTCTGCATCACACTGACTTCAGCAGCCCCTGCTTTCAGGGTGCTGGTGGTTGACGCTTTAAGACCACCAGTGACCATGCCCAATGCCACAATGACCATTATGCCTATTGCAATTCCTACAATAGCAAGTAAACCTCTTGTTTTATTCCTGAATGGATTTTTCAGGATCAACTTTAAGTATGACATGGGTTTTCATTTTAAAAAGGATTATTAAATGTTTATGCCGAATTCAAGCATTAATGAAGTGAAAATTATGCACAAATTATACATAAATCTAATCATCCCCCACCTCACTAACACATGCTGCCCTCATTTCCACCTATAACCATTTTGTTGAAATAATTATTCTCGAGTGATTTTCAGAAGAATTGATAGTGCAATTAACTGAACTATGTTAATCAGAAATAGTGGTAATCTGGGGCCACTTATCTCAGAACCATGGAATTCTATTTGAACGAATAGGGGCAAAGCCAGGAATATGGTGGCAACGATATTCTGGAAGAGAAGAAAAGTTGAAAAATATAATAATCCAATGGTAAATTTTGATTTTACCTGACGGTAAGTTTCCCAATACGAATACAACAATCCTAACAACAGGCATACATTTGCAATTCCAATCGCCACTGCTACAAAGATTACCACATCACCAAAAGGACCATATTCTGCCAGTACCATTGTTTTACCCCTTTATCTGACTCAAAGTTAGAGCCTATTTAATTTAGTTTTAATTCTTTCCAGATTTCCTGAAATGTATCATAATTTTCTTCCATTTTATCTGTGAGGAAGTACATTTCACCATATTTATGTTCACCTGTCGATGTAATGACATTATTTTCTTTTAAAACTTTAATATGATGTCTTATCGTCTTATAATTTAAATTTAATTCTTCTGAAAGTTTATTGGCATTGTAAGGCCTGTCATGTAATGTCATAATGATTTTAGCACGGTTTGGCCCCCCTGTTGAGCCGGCTATTAACCACCAAAGCAGCTTCCTCATAGGATCACATATTCCTAGATTTAGATTTTATTTATATTCTGGAGATGAATGGAATATGATTTCAATTACTAAAATAACATTCTATAAAAAACCGGATGGTGTGGTAGTATCAATTCTAAAGAAGAGATAGTACCATGAACACGTCCCCACCAGGACCATACTCTCCTTCTGAAAATTTATCAATATATTCTGCCCGATAATATTCTCCGGGTTTTAATTCTTTTTCGATAAATCCTGCCTTCTTGTAGGATTTTATGGCCATTTTATTGTATTTTGAAGGGCGTATGATTATATTTGCATAGCCAAGATCCTTAACAATCCTTACAAGTTTTAAAATAGCCTGCGTTCCATGACCATGACCGGTACAGGCTAAATTTTTTAGCCAAATATCAAATTCAGTGATTTTTTCAAAAAGATGAAAGGAAGTGTAGGATATGATTCCTATATCCTCCTTCTTTCCATTTTTTGTGGAAACAATAATGTAACATCTCCCCTTTTCTGGCTGGGAACCAATGAAATAATAATCCTGATAATCTGCTTTAAATTCTTCATAAGAGGGTATAGTCTCCTCAGTCAAGCCTTCTAACTTGTTTAAAAACATTGAAAAATCTGAATAATATAACCAGTAATATGCTTTCTTTCTGTCCCCAATTGTAGCCTTTCTAAGTCTTATCATGCAAATCCCAGTCATTTTGACGTTATATTATATAAATTAGATGTATAATATTATTTTGATATCTTTTTTAATAAATTTTCTAAAAAGAAAAAGGAGAGTTCAAGTGGATGAAACTCCAACTTAAACCTATTTACTATCCTTGTTGACTATTTTTCCATCACTCATATGGACGATTTCATCTGCAAAACTTGCTGATGCTGGGTTATGAGTAACTACCACAATACTGACCCCATTATTATGATTCAGATCCTGTAGTATTTGCATTATGGAATTGGCATTTGCTGTGTCCAGCTCTCCTGTTGGCTCATCAGCCAATATTAGGGACGGATCATTGATCAGGGCTCTGGCAATAGACACACGTTGTAGTTCTCCCCCTGAAAGCTGTGTGGGGCGTTTATGATATTTGTCCTCCAATCCCATCTTATCCAGAACTTCCTTTGCTTTCTCCAGATCCTTGTTAATCATTGGGAGCATGACGTTCTCCAGTGAGGTGAGCTGGGACAGGAGGTTGAACCTCTGAAATATGAATCCGATTTCATTCCTCCGAAGACGGGCCTGTTCCTTCATAGACATGTTGATGGTTTCTTCCCCATTGATACGGAATAAACCCATAGTAGGTGTGTCCAATATACCAGCCACGTGTAGAAAGGTTGATTTACCAGAACCTGAAGGTCCCATGACTGCGGTGAATGAACCTTCATCTAACCTCAGATCTAGTCCTGCCAGGGCATTCACCAGCCCATCACCCATATGATAGGTTTTCCAGACGTTGTTGAATTCAAGTACGTGTTTATTCATTTCGTAAAGCCTCCACTACATTGAGTTTTGATGCGCGCATTGCAGGGTATAATCCTGCAAGTATGCTTAAAAGGGTAGACCCACCGATCACCCCTAAAATCAGCCATAACGGCATCATTCCAGGAATATAATCTCCAAGTTGCAGTAAATTGGCAATTATCACAATTCCAATAAGTCCCAATATTACACCAATAAATCCCCCTAAAAATCCTAATAAACCGGATTCAAACAGGATACTTCCTTTTATTTCCCAGTTAGTAAATCCAATGGCCTTTAATACCCCTAACTCTTTTGTTCTTTCCATGACACTGATTAGCATGGTGTTTATCACGCTTATGATCCCCACCAGTAAAGCAATACTGGCTATGATTCCCATGAAAAGCAGTGCCTGTCCTGTCATTTCCTGAATTTCACTCACATGTTCTGATTTGGTTACTGCTGAAATTCCGTCTATATTTTTTTCCACCTCATCGGATACTGTTTCAGGATCTCCATTGGTCCTGGCATAAATAGCACCTACCTTATCTCCTGCCATTTCACGAACAGTATCCTGATTTAGGTAAATATAAGGAACTTGCGTTTTTTTAACTATTCCTGTAACAGTCAATTCATTGCCTTTAACGGTTATTACACTCCCAACATCATAACCTAACTTTTCAACTGCTTCTTTGTTGATTACAACACCTTGCGTCCCTTTTATTAGTTTAACATCCTTCCAGTTATTGACTCCCTCCACGTATAGTTCAGTTCCATTTACATCCTCTGAAAACTGGGTCACTTCACGGAAATCATAGAGATCGGACTGGTTTCTTATTTTGGATACGGTTTTATTATCCATTAAATAAGATCCAGAGCTGGATGCTGGTGTTATTACTATATCATACATATATGCATTTGTTTCATCTTCAATCGCTGTGGTTACCCCCGCGGTTAAACCTAATAGTGTCATAAGCATTGCCGCGCCAATTATTATACCCAACATGGTTAAAGAGCTTCTTAGTTTTCTTCTTCTTATATTGTTAAATGACAATTTGTAAAGATCCATTTTCCCACCTGAAATATTGTTTTAGCTATTTATCTAACTATTTTGTTGATTTCATCCTTTTTTAGAATTGTGAAATAAATTATTCATCCTTTAAATCTGCATGTCCCTCTAGAACGGATCACAGAGGCGTAAAATCATACCCATTTTTAAACATCAAAAAGCATGACTTTCAGTGGGACATCCTGATTTTTAAAATCAAATTTACCATCACTATCCAAAAAAAAACCTCCTTTAAAATAATTCATGATTTATTTGTTATTTAATTGTAGTTTAACCCCATAAAAATAGTTTTTTTAATAATTCAACCTTATTTTCCCCGTTTTTTATTCTGTTTCGCCATGATTTTCCCCTAATTTATACCCAAATTCGCCCAGAATTGGAAAACTGAATTTTAAAAAAGAGGAATAAAATAGATTTAAAACTCATTTAAAATAATTAACCAGATGAAAACTAAATTGTTACCGTTAAAAATATTTAAAGTCAAAAAAACTGAAAATAAAATTTTAAATTTTAAAAAAAAGTAAAAATAATGATATTTAATGAATTAGTTCCACAGGAATAGTATCCGTCATCTTATCCCCCATATAGTACACTTCAGTATCAGATCCTCGGAATTTTTCTACAATCTGCATGAAAATGGCAAAATTTTCTTCCATTTTATCTGAAAGGAAGTATAATATGCCATATCCCTTACCAGCAGACACTACTATATCATTTTTCTCTAAAACTTCGATATGATACTTTATGGTTTTGTAATTAAGAGAAAGGATTTCAGCAAGTTGATTAGCGTTGTATGGTCTTTTCTTCAATTGTGCTATGATTCTAGCACGATTTATTCCGCCTTTACTTCCTGCCAACAATTCCCATAATAATTTTCTCATGAAAAACCCTTCTACATCCTTTAATTTTAACTCCCTTTTTTACCTTCTATAATCCTTAAATTCCATTTTAAATATCGAATTGCCAATCCATAGAACCACTTAGTTACGTACACCAGACCGGCCAATAAAGCCAGACCAAATATTGTTAAACCAATTCCATACAATATTCCTATTAAAGTACCCAACAACCCATCATATGCAGTTACATTTAAATTGTAAGGAGGTAAAATTGGTTTTAGAACCGTTCCAAGTGTGATAAAAATCCCACCAAAAACCATTGCCCCTCCCAAGACAAATAAAGTTAATAAAATTGCAATTAACAACATGGCAGGTACTGCCACAAATATCAAATTGAAAATTCCAAGCCCTGCTGTAGCCAGTGCCGCTTCAAATACACTGCCTGCTGACTGTTTATTTTCTGCTTTTCTAAGCATGTATTCGGCTTTAATTTGTTTTGCAATGTTTTTTGGATTCCCAAGTGCTCCTGAAATTTCTTCTTCAGTCCTACCTTTTTCTAAACCAATCAGGAAGTGTTCCTCATAATCCGAAATTATATCCTCTCGTTCCTCCTTTGGAAGTTTTTTCAGAAGTTTATTGAGTTTTTTAATATATTCATCCTTATTCATCCTTAATATCCCCCAAATTATCAACTAATTTCTCATGAACTAAATTATTAACACCTGTGGAGAATTCATCCCATTGCACAACCAATTCTTCCTTTTTTTCTTTTCCTAAATCTGTTATCTGATAATATTTCCTTGAAGGTCCATCTTGCGACTCTTTTAGGTAAGGAATCACCATTTTATCCTTTTTTAGCCTTCTTAAGAGAGGATAAATAGTACCTTCAGAAATTGAAATGCTCTTTGAAATTTCATCGACCATTTCGTAACCGTAACAGTCTTTTCTGTCTAGAAGAACCAGTACACAAAGTTCCAGTACACCTTTCTTAAATTGTGGGTTCATGATTATCACTGAATCTTACAAGGTACTGTATAATGCAAGGTACTATTTATAGTTTTAGACCTGCCCCATAAGTACACCGCAATTGCATAAAATGGGAATGAAAAGGCAAAATAAGTAAAAAAAATTGAAAATAAAAAATTTAAAAGTCTAATATTCAGTTATAACCAGCATTTCATAGTCTTCAACTGTTAAAACGTCATTTTTACTGAATTCACCAAGTTTGCACCCATAAATACCAATTTCATTAAAACCAAGGGATTTTAGAAGCCATGTGATTTCAGAAGGAACGTAATATCGTTCATTGCAGTTTAAAATAAGTTTGTTGCCATCATCATCTTCTGTTTCAAACCGGTATTTGTCCCGGAAGGTCATGAGGTCAAATGTGTTTCCGCTGTTGGTCTGAGATTTAGAATTGGCATTTATGAAATCTTTAACTGAATGAAACAAAGGGAACAATCCATTAAGGGTGGTGAAGATCAATTTACCCTTATCATTCAGTGAACGTGCCGCGCTTTCCAATATCTGGAAGTTCATCTGGTCAGTTTCCATTAATGGGAAACCACCCTCACACAGCATGATAACCAGGTCAAACTCCCCTTTAAAGGGGAGATCTCTGGCATCAGCCTGTCGGAAATCTATCTCAAATCCAGCATTACTCGCATTTTCCCTGGCTTTTTCCAACATATTCTGGGAAAGATCCACACCAGTGACCGAATAACCTCGTTTGGTAAGTTCAATGGTATGTCGACCGGTTCCACAGCCAACATCCAGAATTTTACAGTTTTTATCGTGGTTAATTTCAGATTCTATAAAGTCAACTTCCCCCATGGTACCCTGAGTGAATGATTCCTTTTCATACTTATCAACGTAATTTGTGAATAGTTCCTCGTACCATTGCTTCATTTATGACACCTGTAACTTTTATCTGTAATTCAGAGTATATGAATTAGTTAATTATTAAAAACCTTACTATCTTTAATGACGCGTCAAAATAATAAACAATTACTTTATAATTAATTTATAAGGGATTGGAATGACTGATTGGCTCTCAAAATTCAACTATGATCCTACTAAATCACTTCTCGAATCAGGGAATGAAACAATCATCTATTTTACAAAAAAGAATCTCTTAGAAGAAGATGTAAACCCCATTGAGTGTCTTTGGAATTTATCAGAAGTCCAAAAAATAGTCAAAAAACAAGTTGAAGATGGTTCATGGCCCATCAACGGAAAATACGCTGTTTCTGGAGTTAAATATCCTTTAATTGAAACCTGGAAACAGATAAGGATTTTAATCCAACAATATGAGTTGAACAATACCCATCCATCCATCCGAAAAGTTGCTGAATTCATATTCTCCTGCCAGACTACTGAAGGAGATATCCGGGGAATTCTGGCCAATCAGTACACCCCTTACTACACCGGAGCAATAATGTACCTTTTGATTAAAGCAGGTTACCAAAACGACCCTCGCATAGAAAAAGGTTTTAAATGGCTTTTGAAAATGCGACAAGACGATGGTGGTTGGGTAATCGGTAGTCCCGGTATGATTGGCCTTTCAGATCTCACCAGGGCAGAGATGAATGATCTAACTTCCAACAAAAATAGGGAGACTGCTCAAGCATTTGACAGATCTAAACCCTTTTCTGCGGCAGGCACAGGAATGGTCCTACGGGCTTTTTCTGTTCATCCTACCTATAAAAAATCTGAAGCAGCATTAACTGCAGAACGACTTTTAAAATCAAAGTTCTTTAAAAAAGACAACTGGACATCTTATCAACATCCGGATAACTGGTTACGATTCCAGTACCCATTCTGGTGGACTAACCTGGTATCTGCACTGGACTCACTTTCTCTTATGGGATTTTCAAAGGAGGATAATGATGTTGAAAAAGCCTTAAAATGGTTTATTGATCATCAGGAACCAGATGGATTGTGGAAAGTTTCGTATTCAAAAATTCATAAGTCTCCAGATGACCAGAAAACATTTAAATCAAAATTATGGATTACTTTAGCAATTTGCAGGATTTTTAAGAGGTTTACAGAATGTTAAAAACAGTTATCATGTTAAAATGAGAAAGAATATAATATTAAATATCTACAAAACGTAGGGGGACAGTTATGAAAGAGGATTACCACATTGATCTTGAAAAATTCCCTTTAAATAGATTTAAGAAAGAATTATCAGAATCAGAACTTATTCCCAGCAGGAAAATATTAAAAGAAAAAATAAATGAAAGATTCGAAATTCTGGAAAATAATGGAATTGGAAACCTACAGGATCTCAAAGTATCATTAAAAACCCCTAAAAAAACCCGAGAATTTGCAGGTAAATCTGGCCTACCTGAAGATTACCTCCTGATTTTGCGGAGAGAAGTGAATAGTTACACTCCCAACCCTGTTAATCTAGAAAAATTCCCAGGAGTGGAAAAAGAGACTGTGAATAAATTAAAAAGTGTTGGGATTAAAAACACGGCTCATTTGTTTAAAAAAGTTAAAACTCCTGAGGATCGGATAAAATTGGCTGCAGAACTTGAAATACCAGAGGAAGAAATTCTGGAATTGGCAAAATTAACAGATCTTTCCAGAATCAAGTGGGTTGGCCCTGTTTCTGCCAGGATTTTTCTGGATTCAGGGATTGATACTGTTGAAAAGGTGTCTGAAGCAGATGCTGGATCCTTTTACAAAAAACTTGTTGAACTTAACCAGAAAAAAAAGTATACCAAAGCTAAATTCCTAGAAAGTGATGTTGCTTTGTGTATTAAAGTTTCTAAAATGGTACCCAAGACAATAAAATACTGATTAACGAATTTATAATTGAATCTATAACTAAGGTGCTCTAATGACAGATATTCACCTAAAAAGTCATAATAGAAAAGACCTTATGATGTGGTTTGGAAATTGATTTCTGATCCCTTAACTTACCCCCAAATCTATCCATTCTGGTTATCCAAAATAAAAGAAGTTGATTCTAACTTTTTCAAAGGATAAGGTAATGTTAAGGACATGATAACCATAATAATCGGGATTAACATTAATAAAGCCATCCCAAATAGCATTTTCTGACTTATCTTCTGACCTGCTATTTCTCCCACTTTAAAGGCACCACTAAATATTCGCAGCACATCCCCCAAAAGATAAGTTAACATTAAAACTATCCATAACGCTGAAAGGATTATTTGTACATCTTCCATGATTCAATCTCCATAGAAGTCCATATAGTTCTGTTCGCTAAATCTTCTTTGCTACAATAAAATAGAACTTTAAATGTCTTAATTTTAACTTTTCAGTTTCAACAATTTGAAAATTACCATTATATATTAAATCCTCTAATTCAAAGAATTTATAGAATTTCGTAGAGATTACACGTGCTTTTTCCATGATAAATAAGGCAGAAAAAGAAAGAATTCTTGAAAACTTCTTCTCCTCCTCCCCCATACATTCTGTTGAAGAAATGAAAAATCCACCTGGTTTCAATAATTCGTTAATCCTTTGCATAACCTCAGGTGTGTCTTCTAAATAATTTAGGATATTGAAAGCCAGTATCACATCAAAAGATTCTTTCAAAAGTCTCTCATCAAATATGGTTGCTTGCCTGAAGTGGGCATTCGGAGTTTTACGATCATGTGCCTTTCTTTTTGCAATTTCGATCATTTTTGACGATGTATCAATACCATGAACCTCTTTAACATCGCTAGCAATTTCCAGTGCTTGAGTTCCTGTACCACATCCAAGATCTAAAACCATGTCGCAGTTATTCAGATATTTTTTGGTTTTTTTAAGGTTCGTGATGTGAATCTTTGTAAACGGCTCTTCACTTTTATCATAATTATTTGCCATCAAGTTCCAAATCTTTTCTGACATAATCATTCCCCCCTATTTAGAATGTGTTTATATTATTAGGATCAATAACCATATCGACTTAAACAGGCATTATTAAGAACAAAGCATGCCAGAAATCTTACCAATACCTAATGATACATTTAAAGTCTGTTCAGCCAATTTTTCCTGATCTCCTGATTTTCGTACCATCCTGTGAATTAACTACCCATTTTCCGCGGCTTTTTGCTTTATTTTCCAAGCAAATTTTTCTGCATTCTGGAGGTCTTGGGCATTGGGGCGGCCCTTATTCATCCCCCCAAACAGTTTAAGGAAACTGTTGGTGTTAAAACCTTTACACTGAAATTCATCAAGGATGATGTAACCTTTGGATTCTAGTTTTTCCCTTAGTGTGGCGTGATCTTTGGAGGCTTTGGATTTTCCTGTTATTCCCGCAGTTGAGAAAAGGAATGATTTCTTATTATTTACTTCTGTTAGTTCATCGACAAGTTTAAGTAAAGATTCATGGTGTTTTGCACTGTAAATCCCTGAACCAAAGCCAACTAGATCATAGTCTTGAATTTCTTCAGGACTAATTTCCTGTGGCCATTTTATTTCTGCATCAAGAGTTTTGGCCAGGACGTTAGCTATCTTTTCAGTATTATGATGATGATACGAATACAAAACCAGGAGAAATTTCAATGATGATGCTTCTTTTAACTCAGTTACTTCATTTTCCATTTTTTCACCTTTTTACCCCATTACAGTTATAACCACATTTCCGTTCTGGTGTCCTTGATCAACGTACCGGTGAGCTTCAACAATTTTTTTACAGAGAGTCAATCGTACCAATAACAAGTTTAATATCCTTTTGACCCCAATTTTAATCCTTTAGAACTTTTTATCCTTAAAAAATAAAAAAATAGATTAATCTGGATTTATTCCAGATTTAATTTAATTGATCCAATCTTAGGTGCCAGGTAGTTGTATAGGAGTGCGATTAATGCGGTTTCTATGAAGTAGGTTATGAAGTTTGATATGAATTCTCCATAGTTCCCGGAAATAATCCCGGATATAATTCCTAATAAGGCGCAAACGATTGCTACTGCCAGTGCAGTGGGTAGTACTGGTATGTGTTTGAGTTCATGCAAACTTCCAGTAATTTGATTGAACTCTAACTGGATCTTGGCTACTCTGGTGACTATGTAGTTGTAGAATAGTGCAAATAAAGCGTTCCAAATGAATCCAAACACAAATACCATTATAGGTAGTCCGATTATTAATACTAGGAACACAAATGTCCCTGCTACTCCAACTTCTGCACCGGTGGGCATGGCTGCTCCAGAAACATTAGTTATATTAGCAGTGATGTTGGCTGCTGCTGGCATGGTGCTGATTGTACTTATGAATGAGAATAATGGTGAAAACACAGCTGCAAGTACCAAACCAACGATAAACGCCCATATTGCCCCAATAGCAGATAGTATCAGGGAAAATGAAACAATTGGAATTTTTTCCACCTCATTACCCTCTAATTCTAACTTCACACCACCTAACTTGGGCACTAACACATTGTAAAGCATCACAGAGAAGAAGCTTACCATTATAGTACTGAAAAACGCACCTATTGGAAGGAGAACAATTAGTGGTATTCCTAATCCAGTAATCAGATTAAATTGTCCTAATTGGGGGAGTAGTCCTGCAGCTTGCACTATGATAAGTGCAATTAACATCACAATAGCAGCAATCAATCCCAAAATTCCATATATTGAAGCTGACATCCTGGTAAAGGGTGTCAGTTTTAAGGATTTAATTTCTTTTACATCTACCATCTTTTAACCTCCATTTTTGATTTTTAACTCAAAGGATAGGTTTCAACAAATGCATGATATGTTGAATCCTCTGAATTATTTTTAAGTTCTTAACCTTCACTTAATTCTAGTTTAAACACTTAAAAGTAATTTTTCCAAAATTTACTCAGCATTTCCTCCCTTTTACCTCCAAATTCATTCCAGATTATAGATTAAGTAAGTAAAATTAGAAAATATTAAAAACAGTTTAAAGATTTAATTTAATAAAAAAAAGAATAAAATAAGCCCAATAAGAAAAAATAGAAAATTATTCCCTTGTTATCATTAAAAGCAATGCTAATGCTGTGAATTCAAGTCCTAAAAAGATTAAAGGTAACACAGCATTGATGATGGTTTCAGGAAGATTGAACACGAAATAAATGGAAAATAATATGTTCTGAACCAGGAACAGTAAGGAAAATAAAACCAGGGTTGTGGTGAATTTGGATTTTACTTTAAGGTATCTTTCCATATACACATAGAGCATTCCGCTTAAAAGGATGATATTGGCAATACTGGTTATTAAAGCCGATGTTTTTACCAATACAAACAAAGTGGGTATTAAATTTGACAGCCCAAAAAAATTTATTTCCAACAACATTTTTTACACCTTTTATCCTTCTAATATAATTCATTATGCCCTATTCTTCATTAAATTCTTCCCAAATCCCCAGAAAAACCTTATAATTTTTTTCCATCTCGCCAGTGAGGAAGTATAACGCACCGTACTTCTCCCCGGTTGATTCAACCAAATTGTTTTCCTTTAAAACATCCATATGATGCCGGATAGTTTTATAATCAAGTGAAAGTTTTTCTGCAAGTTTATTAGCATTATAAGGTCTCTTATTTAGTTCAACGATTATTCTGCCGCGATTTTCCCCACCTTTACTCCCGGCAATTAACCACCATAAAAATACTTTCTTCATAAAGGACTCCTACTAAAGGGATCAAACTTACTAATGCTAACGCATACATCAGTGAAATAGACTTTATCACTATATTATACAAATAACATTTGAATGTTTTAAATCATTTTTGCATGGCAATATCATCCACTTCATTATTAAAAGAATGACTATGGGAATTATTTTTGTTTCTAAAACTCGTTTTTGTAATTGCCTGGTTATGTGCAGTGAATTCCCTGTACCTGAATAATAATAAATATCACCATTACCCATAACAACCCATCAAATGATTGATATAGGGAAATTATCTATTAATCATTGTTGTTTTTGGCATGCTCATCCTGACATCCCCATAACCCATAAAAACTGTTTTTACACAAAGATAATCATTTTAAAAGTTCAAAACACAGCCACGTTGAATTTTAGAGCTCAGTTGTACCTCATTTTTATATCAAAAAAATGACATGAAATATAATTTTAATCTCCTTCATTAAATCATTCTATTTATAAAGATATGGAATTAAAATAAGTCAATTAATCAGCCAAATACAGTTTAAAGCATTTTAAAAGACCATTTTTATCGAATAGTTTTTAAAGGATGAGAAAAAAAAATTGTGTATGGGCTCGCGAAATGACGAAAATACGCCAATAAATATTCGAAAACCTCAAATAAAGGATGGAAATCGGATTTTCCATCTGGTAAAAGAATGTAAACCACTGGATATTAATTCATTATATTACTATCTATTGATATGCGCCCATTTTGATCAAACAAGCGTGATAACAGAATTAGATAGTGAAATAATTGGGTATATATCTGCTTACATTAATCCACATCAAAAAAACACTCTTTTTATATGGCAGGTGGCAGTGCATCCTGATATGCGTGGCCAGGGCCTGGCAATCAAAATGATGAAGGACATCCTTGAAAGAGAAGAGATTAAATCAGTTGAATTCATTGAAACCACAGTAACCCCCTCAAATCAAGCTTCAATGTCCCTATTTGGAAAAATCGCTTCAAAACTAGATACTAATCTTCAGAAATCCTCATTTTTTACCAGCGATCTCTTTGGCGAATCAAATCATGAAGAGGAATTACTTCTTCGCATAGGCCCCTTAACTAAATAGGAGAAACCCATTCAATAGACATGAAAATAACGTTTTTAAAATAGTAGTGATTAGATGAAAACATTCAAACAACATGAATCACAGGTTCGTAGTTATATAAGAAGTTTCCCTGTAATATTCCAAAAAGCAAAGGGATCTACCCTATATGATGAACAAGAAAATGAATACATTGACTTTTTTGCCGGTGCAGGAACCCTAAACTATGGACATAATAATCCCTTGGTTTCAGAAGCCTTAATAAAATATATACAGGATGAAGGGATTATTCATGGCCTGGATAAGGCAACCACTGCAAAAAAGATATTTCTGGAGAAATTCTATGATATCATCTTACATCCCCGGCATATGGAATACAAAATACAATTTACCGGACCAACCGGTACCAATGCTGTTGAAACGGCCTTAAAATTAGTTAGAATGGTTAAAGGTAGAAGAAATATCATTGCCTTTACCAATGCATTCCACGGCTTGACCATGGGATCCATGGCTGTAACTGCCAATGCATTTTACAGAGATGAAGCATTCATCAACCGGACCAACGTAAGTTTCATGCCTTTTGACGGATATTTCGGAGATGAAGTTAACACCGCAGATTACCTCCGCAAATACCTGGAAGATCAAAGCAGTGGAGTGGACTTACCCGCTGCCATAATTCTGGAAACTATTCAAGCGGAAGGTGGTATAAATGTGGCTAGTGATAAATGGCTAAGAGATATCGAACAAATATGTAAAGATTTCGATATATTACTAATTGTAGATGATATTCAGGTAGGAAACGGCCGTAGTGGAAGTTTTTTCAGTTTTGAAAGTTCTGGGATCAACCCAGACATCATCACGCTCTCCAAATCAATTGGAGGAGGTTTACCATTATCCATGGTACTGTTGAAATCTGAATTGGATCAATGGAAACCAGGAGAACATACCGGCACCTTCAGAGGCAATAACCTTGCTTTCGTAGCATCTTCAGAACTTTTAAGCTACTGGGAGAATGATAACCTCTCCCAAGCTGTTGAAAGTAAAGAAAAACTAATCAAAGAAAGATTAATGGAAATAAAAGATAAATACCCTGCCATCCAAGCAGAAGTACGTGGAAAAGGATTAATATACGGGCTGGAAATTCCTTTAAGAGGTTTCTGTAGTGATGTGTCAGAAGAAGCATTTTCAAGAGGTCTTCTGATAGAACTGGCAGGTGCAGAGGATAATGTACTAAAATTGCTACCCCCATTAACCATTGAACCCGAGTTACTTAAAGAAGGTATAGGCATAATTGAAGATTCAATTAAAGATGTTCTAGAAAAAAGAGAGGCCATGATTGAGGATTTAAACAATGATAGTTAGAACCCTTGGAGAAATTGAAGGTAGCAGTCGGGAAGTTTTTGCTGAAAATAGTAACTGGGTAAGCAAGCGTTTCCTTATAGCAGGAGATAATATGGGCTTTTCTTTTAATGAAACCATAATTTATGCCAACACTGAAACTTTAATCTGGTATAAAAACCATGTAGAAGCCGTTTACTGTGTAGAAGGCGAAGGTGAAATCGAAACAACAGAAGATGGCGTTGTTTATCCTATTAAACCCGGTACAATGTATGCTCTGGACAAACACGATCGACATTTTCTTCGAGCTTATGAAAAGGATCTTCGATTGTTATGTGTCTTTAATCCTGCACTGGCAGGTGATGAGGTTCATGATGAGGATGGTTCCTATGTTAAACCCGACCAACAATCAGTTGCTGAGAAATAAAAAAATCCATTAATACTAAATGGGAAAATCAGCTTATTTAATGGGTAGAGATTTCACTACCCCTTATTCTTTCTTAACATATCTCTTATTTCCACATCGGGATGATGATATCTAATGGTATTTTCCAGTTCAGTACTTTCAATTGCCTCATGAGGACACCAATGAAAACAGGCCAGGCAAAATTCACAGTTATGCTGCCATTCCGGCCGTTCATTAACCAGTTCAATATTTTCAACCGGACAAATACTGGCACAAGTCCCGCAACCAGAACATTTGTCAGTTCCATCCGCATATGGCAACATTTCATCATAGGCCCCGTTCTTTAAATCATAATATTGTTTTAAATGTCTGATTGTTGTGGGTTTAAAAAGAAAAATGAGGGGAGTTACTATATATTTAATCAATCCATAAATTTTGCCAGCCAGCACATTGGGAGTGTCGAATCTGACTTTTCTACGGGCATTAATATGTTCATATATAATTTCCAGGTTTTCTTCCCAAACCCGGAACATTTTTTGCTGTTTTTCAGGATTGTTAAGTGACGAACCTCCCATGTTATAGGGCATGTTAACTGTGAATCCTGCCACCAGCCTGCCACCACGTGACTGGAGAATTTCATCCAAAAAGTTCAATGTATTAACTGAGACACTTCCGTAGGTACAGAGGGCAAATATGTATTTTGAATCAATGTTTTCCAGTTTTGCAACGAATCTTCTGACAATGAGTGGAACACCATTGTATGGCTCATGATAAGTTGGGAAAATAATTCCAATCATATCTGCACTTGCCCGTATTGGTCCTTTATCCACTACCGACGCTATGGAAGTGAGTTTTCCATTGGTTTTCTCTGCAATGTCTCTTGCTACTGCAAGAAAATTGCCGCTACCTGAAAAATAATATATTTCCATAGTCATAATACTCTTTTAATCTTAAATTCAGTTAATCTTTAAACGAACTCTGCTTCAGCATGTCGGCCACCTCAATATCAGAATGATGATACCTTACTTCCTCAGATATCCATTCTCCATGAATTGCTCCATTGGGGCACCAGTTTAAGCAGGCAAAACATATCTCACAATGATGTTGCCATTGCGGCTTCTCCTCTATTATTCTAATATTATTCACAGGACAAACCTGTGAACAGGTTCCACATCCTTCACAATCATCATCAGTGTAAAAACGCTTATCTGATAACCATATTAACTGTTTGAAATCTGAATCTGATGATTCTGAGATTTTTTTGAAAAAGTTGAAAGTTTTGTTTTTATAATAGAAAAAAATTGGGGCCAATGCTATTTTAAGGGGTAATCCCATGGTTTCAAATTCTCCCTCATTTCGGGCTTTCACAAATTCATGGATAAATTCCAGCTTGTTATCCCACTCATCAAACAGTTTTTGTTGTTCTTTCACAGATACTGCCTCTATATTGCTTGGCATTTGCACAGTGAAGCCTGCAACAAGCTCACCTCCTCTTGATTCTATAATCTTCCCTAAATTTTCTATGGTGGCCGCAGAAAAACCACCGCAGGTGCAAATTGCGAATATATACTTTGAATTTGCGTTTTCAAGGTTTTCAACAAATCTTTGCACAATGCCGGGAATTCCATTGATAGCTGAAAAATGAACCGGGAAAACAATCCCCACTACATCTGCATCTGTTCTTATATTTCCTCTATCCACTACCGATGCTATGGAAATCAGTTTTCCATCGATTTTCCTGGCAATATCCCTGGCTACAGTCAGTGAATTCCCTGTACCTGAAAAATAGTAGATTTCAGTGCCCATAGTTAACCCCCATTTTAAAACTTTATAATAGATTTTAGAATAATACACTGAATCTTCGAATTAACTCCTCAATTTTCTCATCAATGTTGCCTCTCCAGATTATGATGTCTGTTCCCACTACAGTTCCGCCTTTAGACTGGCAGATTTCTTTCATTTTACTGATGGCCTTATTTCCACCGGTCCAGTTAAAAGGTAATCCTTTGGTGACAAAACAGGCAATTTTTTTATCTTGAAGGGATGAAATCTGCTCTAAATAGGCTGCCATGACTGGTGCAAGGTTAAAGGCGTGTACTGGTGCACCAAAGATTATGGCATCATAATCAGTTACCTCAGGCGCGTTTTCAAACTTCACATCCTTGGTTCCTGGAGGTGCATCCCCTACAGAAACCACCCGCTGAACATCCACTTCCTCTCCACCCGTTAAAAACTTATCCTGAAGTTTTAAAGCAACAGAATAGGTATTTTCACTTTGGGAATAAACTATAATCCCTATTTTCAAAACTAAACCCCTCCTTTTTCTTATTCTTTTACCTCGGTTAGAAAATTCCCTGGGAATGGTTCCCCATGACCCGGGTAAACATTAACTATATCTAACTTCTTCAGTTTTTCAATACTGGTATAGGCAGCCTTTTTATCATCCATAATAGAATTTAAAGCTGGTTTATCTGTGTTGGTTAGTATATCTCCACAAAAAAGATCTCCTTGATCAGTTAGTATCCCTATGGAACCTAGGGAGTGGCCAGGAATATGGATAATCCTTGCATTTAATCCATAGTCAACAAGATCATAGCCATCTTCAACATAAAAATCAGGCGTAAATCGATTTGATTTACTTAAACCCATGAAAGGTTTCATTATTTTAGAAAGAGGATTGCCTTTCCTGTTCCATAGCATGTCTCCTTCTTGGACCATCCCCTCATCTTTCTGGTGCATGGCTATCTTGGTACCATATTTATCCCGTAGACATGCAGCATTCCCTGCATGGTCTGAATCTCCATGGGTTAACAGGATTAAATTAAGATTTCCTGTTTTACAACCTGCCGTTTCCAGCTGGTTTTCAATTTCAACACGATTTCCTGAAGTTCCAGTGTCTATTAAAACAAAATTATCATTATTTTTGATAAGATAACAGTTTACAGTAGCTAAACCTGCTAACATTTTTAATTTTATGGTTATGATTTCCAGTGGCATATTATCCCCTCAATTGGTAAAATAGTATGGGACCTCTCTCCATTTGAAACCGTTACTTAATTTTTTTTAACTAATTGTTATAATATTTATTCATCCTTTTTTGTAAGAATATCCTAAAATTCCTAGCTGGGAAAACATGTCACTTTCGGTAGTTTGATTTCCAAATAGCAGCAACTATTCTACGAACAATAATAATATTATTGATTTATTCTTTATAATTAAACAAGAAATAAACGAAATTAGGTTCCCAATATTTTTGCCCATTTCAGAAAATATAGGATGTTTACCAATGAAAATCCGCCTGAGACCATATTCCGAACTATTTATGAAAATATTAGGAATAACTTTACTTATCATAGGATTGGTGGGTCTCTTTTATGGTCCATTAGAGATATACTGCTTTTATCTTTTTTCAGGTGGAGGTCCCTTCTATTATGAAGGTTTCCAGATTGGATCATTCTGGTTTGCCTATTTAACCATCCAAAATTCCGCATATTATATTGTAACATTTTTACTGATTCCCATAGGCATAGGAACAGTTGAATTGCAAAATTGGGCACGGAAACTTTCCTTGAATCTTCTGTATATATGGATTGTTTTAGGTATAAGTATAACGAGTAGTTTCATTTTTGCCCTTCCAGAATTTCTCAAAAACCTTAATTCTGCCATTTTTACTGTTATTTTGTTGTTTCTGGCTTTGTTCGGAATTATTATCCCTGCTGTTTTGATTAAAATTTATAAAAGCAAAAAATTAAAAAAAGTGTTTAAAAATAGAAGTGAAAACTTCATTGAGAGAATCCCTCAAAGCATATTACTAGTTTGCAGCCTTAACATTATTTTTATATTGATTCTTCATGCCAGTACACTGTTTCAGTACATTTTTCCATTATTTGGAAAAATTATTCTCCAGAGAGAATCAGTTATTTATGTTACTATGGCCGTGTTTATCTTAGCTATTTTAAGCTATGGATTCTGGAAAAAGTATTTTTGGGCTTTTTATGGGCTTATCATCTATTATGGACTTATGTTAATCTCGATTATGATGACCTTCAGCAAATACTCCATTTTAGATATTATAGGTCTCTTAAATTTTCCTCCGTATGAACAGAGCCAGATGATTTCAGTTTTAACCCCTCTTCTAAATTTTAACCTAACAGCACTTTTTGGTTCATTTTTAGTTTTTACACTTTTATCAGCCATTTATTCCAGAAAATATTTCCACAATGTAATTTTAAACTTGAAAAATAAATAATTTAAAGGAATAATTTGAAGAAAAAAGGTTAAAAACCCCTGAATAGGGTCATATTTTACCAAATGTTGCGGGCTTTCCTCAGATTCATTGCCCCCCATCATCTGGACTTATTTTGATTACCTCTAACTCATGGATGTACTTATCTCCACGCATTGCAGATAATATGGCAGCCATGGCACAGAATAATGCTCCAATGTAGAATGAAACTCTCAGTGAGGGCATGAAGGCTTCAGCCAGGGTAGATGGGAACCAAGATGTTCCAGTGAGTGTGGTTAATGTGGAAGCAGGTATTTGACTAACCACTGATGATGGTACACTACTCAGGATGGTTTCAACTGGGTTGTAACCTAAAAATGCTGAAAACAATGCCCCTGTGGGTGGTATGTTACTTAGGACCGGGGTGAGTTGTGCTGCGCCAATATTGGCCAGAAACGATGCTAAGGCATCTGGAAAACGTTGGGTGATCCCTACAATGACAATGGTAAAGAATATGGCCATGCTTGCTGTGAATGCAGTGTTCATTATGGTGGTCAGCATCCCAGATGCTATTCCCCTTTCTTGTGGTGGTACAGAATTCATTATGGATGCACTGTTTGGAGATCCGAACATTCCACTGCCTAATCCCATAAAAAATAGGGCTAAGGCGAATTCCAGGTAGTTGAAGTTGTAAGAGAGTGTTGCTAATATCAAGAAACCAATGGTGTTCATTACCATTCCTAGAGTGGCGATCCAGCGGGGACCGTACTTAAATCTGAAAGCATTCCTGAGATTGGTCCCATGATGATCACCCCTATGGTTAGAGGTAACATGTAAACTCCTGCCCAGAATGGTGTGGATTCATAGCTGTATCCATGTAAAGGAAGCCATATTCCCTGCAGGAGAAGTATCAACATGAACATCATCCCCCCTCTGCTCAAAGAGCTTAAAAACCCGGCAAGGTTGGCATAGGTGAACATTTTTATCTTGAATAAGTCCAATCGGAACATGGGATTTTCCACCTTACTTTCCACCACAGGGAATAAGGCCGGGAGGATGAAACCAGTTATCATTGCCACCATTACCCAGGGATTGTTCCATCCCATGGCATTATTACCGTAGGGCATGAGACCATAGGTTACTCCTAAAAGTAGTGTGGTTATACCTGAGACGAATATAACATTTCCCCAGATATCCAGTTTGGTTTTAGGTGCGCGAAGGGATATTTCTTTAAGTTTGAATGTGGACCAAAGTGTTCCTAAAATACCGAAGGGCACGCTTACCAGGAATATGTATCTCCAGTTGAATACTGCCAGTATTCCTCCTAAAAGGAGACCTATGAACTGGCCAGACATGAGAGCTACCATGTTTATACCCAATGCTTTCCCTCTTTCACTGACTGGGAATGCATCAGTGAGTATGGCGGAGCTGTTGGCCATGGTAAGGGCACTGCCCACGGCCTGAACAATTCTAAACAGGATGATCTCCATGGCCCCAGCATCACCAGTGGATGGTGTCAAGTAAAGCAGGATGGATCCTATGGTAAATATGAGAAATCCAAGTTTGAAAAGCTTAACCCGTCCGTGTATATCTGAAAGACGTCCAAAACTTAAAAGCAGAGTGGCTGTTACCAACCCATACCCCATAAGTATCCATAAAAGATACTGGAAAGAAGTTAAGGGATTAATTTGAATACCGTTAAAGATGGCAGGAAGTGAAATCAAGGTTATACTCCCGTTGATCATTCCCATCAATGATGCAATGATAACATTGGATAAAGCTATCCATTTGTAGTCAAAACCATGCCCGTTTCCATCTTGTGACGGGTTGAGAGGCGAATTGCCCCCTTTAGCAATGTTATTACTCATTCAAGTTTTCCCCAGCATCACGCAGCTTGTTCAAACCTTTTATAGTCCGGTTTTTCAAAAAATCACTTATTCGTTGTCTTTCTTCTTCACTGAGGTCTTTATTCATTACATCTTCCCAATCTGAAATTATAGTCCAGATCTCGGGCATCAATGCTTTTCCCTCTTCGGTGATGTAAAGGAGGTATCTTCTGCGGTTTTTTGGATCAGTCTTTCGGCAGATGAATCCATTGTCTTCTAATTTTTTCACACCACGGGCCACAGTTCCCTTGTCTATGAAAAAATGGGTGGCCAGATCTTCCTGCGTCTGTCCTTCTTTTTTATATAACCCAATTAAATAAAGAGATTGACTAGCGGTGACGTTTAAATCTTTCATTTTATTGTTTAAATACATCATACGAGTTCTGTGAATTATGGAGATAAGAATACCCAGTGGAATATCAGTTAAGTCTTCTTCGATTATTTTTTCAATCTTATGCATGATTTTTAGTCCCCTGTTTTGAAAAAATGGTTTTGATAAATTCATCGTATGGTTTTTTTTTAAGAATCCAGGAAGTAGTAACAGTTAGCCGTTAACCCTATATAAATATGTTGACTATGCAACAATTGTTTATGCAACATGAGTGATTTTAATCTATATGTCGGTTTTGAATAACTAAAAATCGTAACATTTACAATGCCCAAGCCGTTGAGTGTTAAAAAAGATTGAAATAAATTTAACCAAAAAATCGATGATTTAAAACTCTTTAACCATCACTGTTCTCTTTTCATTGGTGTAAAACCCATTTTTAAGATAAAAACTTTCAGCAGGTATACTTTTATTGGTAAGCAATGTTAAACGAGTGTACCCCATGTCAAAAAGAACTTTCCCAACTAAGTCTAACGTTTTGGTTCCAATACCTTCACTTTGCTTATTGTTTTCAACAAAAAATTCATCTATAAAAAATTCGTTACCCATCCACCCTGATCGCCGATGCCCCAGACATACTGCCACGATATTAGAGTTTTCACAGTATATGAATCCTTCAAAAACTGGATTCCCAATGAGTTCCTTCAAATAATTTCGTGCCTGATCCAGGGAGGTCCATTCATCGTACCATGGATCTGCTGAAAACACTGATTTAAATAGTTGTGTACATTCATCCAGATCATCCCAGGAAAATCGCCTGAATTCAAAATTACTACTACTATAAAACTGGTTTAAAACTCCATTTTCCATGTTATCATTGAAAAAATAAATCCCATGATTTTTCAATGAATTGTTCTTGAAATGTTCCATTAAAACGTTGCTTTCAAAATGATTTTTCAATGGATTGCTGGAAAAATGGTCTTTAATTGTTTTTATGGGCATTTTTTTTAATCCCCCTTCTTTGCGAAAATTACGAATAACTGATCCTGGAGAAAATCTTCTTTTTCCAGAGGATAAAATCCGGCACTATCCAGAACATCTAAAAGAATGTTAATAGGTGTGTAATGTCCGAACAGTCCTGTGAAACTGAATTTTTTCTTCTGATAATCAATGATGGCTATTTTGCCCTTATCTTCTAGAAATTTTCCAATGGATTTAAAATATTTTACTGGTTCAAAGAGGTGATGGAATACGTTTCTTAAAAAAAATAGGTCAACTTTTTCAGGTAAGTCTATCCCCTGTGGCTGGGCCAGTATAGTTTTTACATTATTGATTCTTTCTTTTTCAAGGTTCCTGACTATATAGTCAAGGGATTTCTGGTTAACATCAATAGCATAGACCTGACCTTCTTTTCCCACTTTCTTGGCAAATTTACAGGCAAAATATCCACCACCGGATCCAATATCTGCTACCACCATTCCATTTTTAAGATTGAGGTGTTCAATGATGGTTGAGGATTTATTTTTTGTTGAAGAAGCTTCCCTATTTAACATCTTCAATCGAAATTCACTGAACATTCTTAACCCCCTAATCTTTTTTATAAAATGCTTTTAAAGGTGCATTAGTCATTACAGTTCCCCAGTTAACCATTGAACCTACTTCTGGCGTTATTAATTGGTTTTTTTCAATTTTTCCCATGTTTGCCAGGCTTGCCACTACTTCGTGGAATGAAGTATCATTCCCATCAGTTGTTCTTGATTTAGGCATGGTAAACGTCCTATATCCTTCATTTTCTAATAATTCACTTAATTGTGAAGTGATTAATTTTAATTGACAGTTTGTTTGACGGTGAAGCTTTTTATAACTTTTTTTTAACCCGTCAGAGATCAAATAAGGTAATGTAATACCTACAGATATCGCTCGAGGGTATTCCATGATCAATGTATTGTATTTTTCTATCACGGTGTTTTCTAAATGAGACAGATCCACTATTCCTAAAAAATAGTCTTCACATTCTGTTTCAATGGAATTTCTTATTGCCAGTTCAAATTTCATATTTTTATCACCTCCTATCTGGTCATTGATTTTCTAAATAGTGGTACTGCAATGGCCATGGTAACCACACCAAATGCTACCAGTATGAGCATCTGGAATAGGACATCACCAATTCCTGCGTTTAAAAGAATTATTTTACGCATTGCATCGGCAGCGTAGGTGAGGGGGATGAATTTGGAAATATCCTGCATGAACCATGGCATCTGCTGTAAAGGGTAGAAAATACCCCCCAGGAATATCATGGGAAACATCAACAGATTTACAATCATGGTTCCTGATGCCTGATCTCCCGACATGGAAATTGCCAGAATTCCCAGGCCTATGAAGCTGAATATTCCCAAAAGTAGCATGAAAAATGCCAGTAAAAGGTTCCCCTGGATGGTAACTCCAAACAATAACATGGCCATTGCCAGTATTATCACACATTGTACAAATCCCCGGGTGCAGAGGGCAGCTGTTTTACCAATTATAACCGATATCTGGCTGATTGGTGCGGATAACATGCCATCGAAGGTTCCCATTTCCTTTTCCTTTGAGATGGCTTCTGGAATTCCTGTCATCACCGTCATCATAACGATCATGATCATGAGCCCTGGTGCCAGGAAGTTGAAGTAGTTAGTTTCACCAGGTATGGTGGTAGACACATTCAGTACGTAAGGAAAAATCATAACTTGCGGATTGATCTGTTGATCTGTGTCTTTAGCAAGTTGTAATACGTTAGCCTGAGCTTTCATATCATTCAAACCACTTAATATCCCTGATAATGCCTGTTGAACTTGTACAGAACTCTGAGGGTTGCTGTTGTCAATGTATACTGTGAAATCTCCTGATTTCCCATTGGTTATGTTATCTGAGAATCCTGAAGGTATTATGAATGTGCCATATATTTTTCCCTGGTTGATGGCAGTTTTGGCGTCATCTACACTGGAATAATTTATGAAATCCATGGAACTGGTGTTTTGGTTTATTAGATTAAGTTGGGCCAGGAATTCGTCACTTCCCTGACCATGGTCCAGGTTTACTATTCCCATGGGCATGTGCTGCTGGGTGCCTCCGCTGGGGAATATAAACCCAAACATCAGGAGGAATATTAGGGGCATCATGAAAAGAGCAGCCAATTGCATGCGGTTTCTTCTGAATTCCAGCATGTCCTTGGCCATTACATGGTAACTGTCCTTGAATATTTTACTAATATTCATCATCTCACCTTACTCTTGCTTTCGGGGCAGGCCCATGCCTATGGTGTACTGGGGTTGCTTTTTCAGTGGCCTGATCGCGCATTTGTTTACCAGTAACTGCCAAGAAAACATCTTCTAGTGTTGATTCATTGCTATTAGTTACTGAGGCTATGTTGCCCCCTTCATCACGGATGGTGTCAATAATTTCATTAAGAGCATTTTCGCCCTGTGCACTGATTTTTAGATTATAATCGTCCTGTTGTGCCACTGCTGTGACTACATCCATGGATTTAATTTTATTAACTAGTTCCGAGGTCAGGTTGGAAATTTTGGTGCCGAATACATTGGCATCTCCCTGTGAAATCATGTTTTTAAGGTTTTCTGGGGTGTCCAATGCAGCTATTTTACCATGATCAATTATGGCCACCCGATCACTGAGTGCTTCTGCTTCAGTCATGGCATGCGTGGTTAAAATCACTGTCACTCCGTCTTGATTTATTTGACGGGTTATATCCCTTATTGAAAATGTGGTCTGCGGGTCAAGACCCAGTGTGGGTTCATCCATGAACAGTATTTTGGGTTCGGGTAGTAAAGCCCGGATTACATTGATTCGTTGCTTCATACCTGTTGAAAACTTGTTTATTTGAGTGTTTTTCCATTCCTGCATATCAACCAGTTGAAATAATTCATTTATTCTTTCTTCCAACCTTTGTTTTGGTATTGAGTATAATTTTCCGAAAAAACGTAGGTTTTCAGCGGCAGTAAGACGGTCGTACATGATCATCTTCTCTGCAACCAGGCCAATATTCTGGCGAATTTTAGCAGAATCCTTAATCAAGTCATAACCCGCGACTTTTGCAGATCCTGATGTGGGTTGGGCCAGGGTACATAACATTCTTATGGTAGTACTCTTACCAGCACCGTTGGGTCCCAGGAACCCGAAAATTTCACCCTCTTTTACAGTTAAATATAAATTATCCACTGCTGTAAAGTCTTTGAACTTTTTTGTGAGATTATTTACCTCTATCGCATTTTTTGTCATGTTTTTCCCTATTTAAATTCGATTCGCAGGCAATGATAGCCCAGGCTAGGTTATACGAATTTTTTAAAATTATTTTGCTATAAAGACCAGTTTTTGAATCTAAATTATTCATCTGGAAGTGATTCTTCCATTTTTTTTAATCTTTCACCTAATTCTCCTATCATTTCCTTGTGTGGTGCGAGTTTCTCTTTTTTTATGTCTTCCAGAAAGGCCACATAGCGATTCATCTCTGTTAAAACATGTTCCGTAACGAAAGTTCCCCTATCTCCTATGTGACCATCGGGTCTCTGTAAACCATCGAAAAGATCAACGATTGTTTCCCGTCCTTCCTCGGTTAAATCATATTTTCCATCTTCAATTTTTTTTATTAAGCCTTCATCAACCATTTTTTTAAGCATGGGATATACTGAACCCGGTGAAGGGCGGCATGGACCACGTCTCATTGTTTTTTGAAAGTGGTGATCATAGTGATCACTTCCAAACTCTTGTGTTCGCTTTTGATACATTTCATTTATGGCGTCATAATGTTCTTTTATGGCATCCATTATCTCTACACCATTTTTTGGGCCGTGATCAAGAACGTGGAGTATCCATATTCTTAAACCTCCCAAATTATGGAGTTTATGTATTTTTTCATGGATATTTCTCCAGTTATCCCATTTATTTCTCCACTCATCCCACATCTTGGAATTCTCTCCTACCATATAACTGATATAATATCGTAGAGTTGATATTGAATAATTGCCATAATATCTTTAAATTGATTTACAACAATTTTTTTCTCCAACAATATCAAGTTCTCGATATCGACTAATCGATATTAAGTGGGTCATTATATAAATAGATTGTGATCCAGTAAAAATCACATACTTAAGACAATCTAATGAAACACCCACATTAATTAAAAAGAGAATTAGCTATTAATTTAAAGTAAATATTCCATATGATACGCCCCTTTTTCCCATCCCAGTAACGATAATATTTTTTCATTGAATTTTCTAAATCCAAATCTTTTATACAATCGTAAAGCACCTTCATTTTCCATATCAACATCTAAAACGACCCGTTTACACTTATTTTCCCTGGCCAGTTTTATTCCCTCATTTAGGATAAATGAACCTATGCCCTGTCCCCTTGATTTCTCATCTACAGCTATGATTGCGTAATAATAATCATCATCTTCCAGATCAGATAGGAAAATGCTGTCTAATATGTCAATCATTATAAACCGTGAAGAATCTAAGATGTTAAAATTCTTGAAAAGAACCTTTAATTCTTTCTTTTTATCGAATTTCCACCCAAATGAATAGACCATCACCCCCAAAATTTGAGAGTTTTCATCACTTACAACATAAATTTGCTCATAACCTAGACTGTTATTCCCTTCTGTTACCAATTTCTCAAGTTTTCGAGAGGTGTTTTCCTTGTTATCAAAGAAAAAATCGAAAGTATTCACATCAGCCTCGTAAATAAGTTCTGAAACCTTTAATGAATCATGTTTATTTTTATCCATTTTTTCAAGATGCATTTTAACATTTAACTCCTTAAAACATGCTTTAACAGAATTCTTAGTTAACCAAGTATTAATAATTCCCTAAGATTAAGCTCTGTTGATTATCATTAACAATGTTTACACTTGCAATGTGTGACAAAACTTTGAAAATAGTATGATCCATATAACCACTCAATCGAAAAATGTCAATGTTCCAACAACATCAACTGCAAATATTATACAGTTGCAATATATGGCAAAATACCCAACAGAGTAATACCTAAAGTGATCACATCCTCCTTAAAATATTTCTTTGGAAATTAAATTATAATTCAAAAAAACTCTTTTTTCCTGAAAAGTTAAATCAAAAACTTGATATTTTAATATCTTATCGTTAATTGATTAATTCACCTTATTGACCGGTGTTAGTGGATTTTTAGATAAAATCAGATTCAACAATTATATAGCCTGTTTAACATAAATTAAGAGATTGTATGGAAACCAAAAAAATGGTGCTCCTGGATATAGACTACATCACCAGGGGCGAAAAAGCTGTGGTAAGACTTTTCGGAAGAGAAAAAAATGAAAAAGAAGGAAAATCCGTTATCGTACTTGACAAAGGATTCAAACCCTACATTTATGTAGTGCCCCATGACCTGGACAAATGTCAGGAACAAATAATAGAAGAACTGAATATTCCCCAGGTTGAAAAAGTGAAAATGAAAGACTTGGGACAGGAAAAAGATTTCATAAAAGTCACTTTAAACCATCCCCAAGACGTTCCCAAGTTAAGAGATAAAATACGAGATTTATCTGAAGTCAAAGATATAAGAGAGCACGATATTCCTTTTTACCGTAGATACCTAATAGATAAAAGATTGTTTCCCATGGCTGAAGTGGAAGTTCAAGGGAATGTTATCAACCCCCATGAAATGGATATTCAAGATGTCCCGGCTAACACCAGTACCTGTGTCATGGAATTGGAAGGTGAAATTTTCCCGGTTAGCTCTGAGTTTCCAGATCTTAATATTCTCAGCCTGGACATTGAAGTTTACAATCCCAAGGGTATGCCCAACTCAGAAACAGACCCTATCATAATGATCAGCCTTTCCAGTAATCAGGGGCTGCAGAAAGTGTTATCCACTGCTGAATCTCCATTAAATTTTGTTGAAACTCTTGATGATGAGGCAGCGATGCTTAAAAGATTTGTGGATATTGTTGAAGAGGAAAATCCAGATCTTCTCATTGGTTATAACTCTGATAACTTTGATTTTCCCTACATCCGGGATCGGGCATCACTCCTGGACGTCCCCCTGAAACTGGGTACTGATGGTTCTTCTCTTAAATTTATGAAAAGAGGTTTTGCCAACGCTGCCCTGGTAAAAGGCAGAGTACATGTTGATATTTACCTTATCATGCGCCGTTATCTTCATTTGGACCGTTACACTCTAGAAAGAGTCTATTTAGAGCTTTTCGGCAAAGAAAAACACGACATTCCAGGTGACGAAATACATGAGTACTGGACTGCAGGAGGGAAAAAACTGGAAAGACTTTTCAGGTATTCCCTGGATGATGCAGTGACTGTGACGGAGATTGGGGAGAAAATGCTACCTTTGACCCAGGAACTTACCAGGATAGTGGGTCAACCATTTTTTGATGTGGCCCGTATGACCACTGGACAAATGGTGGAATGGTATCTTATCCGCAAAGCATATGAACAGGGTGAAGTGGTGCCTAACAAACCATCATCATCACAGTATTCAAATCGGAGAGGTAAAAGAGCCACCGGAGGCTACGTGAAGGATCCAGTTAAGGGCCTTCATGAAAACATTGTTTACTTTGATTTCCGTAGTTTGTATCCCAGTATCATCATCTCCAAAAATGTTTCACCCGACACCCTGGTGAATGAATGTGAATCTGGAAAATGCCATGTCTCCCCTGAAAGAGGATATATGTTTCTTAAAGAGCCAACTGGCTTTGTTCCATCTATAATTGGTAACATTCTCAATGAAAGGGTGCGTCTTAAAACCATGATGAAAGAATCAGAGGATGAAAAGGAAAAAAAGATTCTGAACGTTCAACAGGAAGCCCTGAAAAGGTTGGCTAACTCCATGTATGGAGTTTATGGTTATTCACGTTTCAGATGGTACCGTCTGGAATGTGCAGATGCCATCACTGCCTGGGGAAGGGCTTATATTAAAAAAACCATGGCTCAAGCAGAAGAATTTGGTTTCAAACCAGTGTATGCAGATACCGATGGTTTTTACGCTGTTTATCAGGATTAACTGCTTAAAAATTATTGACATTGTTTAAATTATAATCTGTTTAAACAACTTAAAATTCAAAAAATGGTGAACAGCATGTTCCACGTGGCTGAAGAAAAAGAAATCATGAAGGGCGACATCACCGACGTCTACTTCCAGCGGACTCTGGAAATACTGAAAAATAAAGACATCAATCCCAAAATCAGGGCAGAATTCGCTGCCAAAACCTTACCTGGTGAATGTTCCTGGGCTGTTTTAGCAGGTTTAGAAGAGGTGGCTCTGCTTTTAAAGGATCTGCCTGTGAAGGTACGGGCCATGAGAGAGGGTACTGTTTTTTATCCTAACCAGCCTGTTCTGGAGATAGAGGGTTGTTATCAGGATTTCTGTGCTTTTGAAACAACCATACTGGGACTTCTCTGTCAGGCTACTGGTATCGCCACTCAAGCTGCCCGATATAAAAAACTGGCAGGGGAACGTCTGGTGATGAGTTTCGGTGCCCGTAGAATGCACCCAGCCATTGCCCCTATGATAGAAAGGAACGCTTTTATTGGTGGTTGTGATGGTGTGTCCGTTATTAAAGGTGGGGAAATCATAGGGGAAGATCCTTTGGGAACTATTCCCCATGCCCTGGTTATCTGCATTGGTTCTACTGTAGATGCTGTGAAGGCTTTTGATGAGGTGATAGATCCCGATGTTAATCGGGTTGCTCTTATTGACACCTTCAATGATGAAAAATTTGAATGTTTAAATGTAGCAGAGGCCATGGGTGAAAAACTTTACGCTGTGCGTTTTGACACACCTTCATCTCGACGTGGAGATTTTTATCGTATCCTGGAAGAAGCACGATGGGAATTGGATTTAAGAGGATTTGAACATGTGAAAATATTTGTCAGTGGTGGTATTAAAGAAATAAACCTTCCCGAACTTAATCCTCTGGTGGATGCCTATGGAATTGGAACTTCCATCAGTAACGCCCCGGTGGTGGACTTTTCCATGGATATTGTAGAAGTTGATGGAGAACCATTGGCAAAAAGAGGGAAATGTTCCGGGGCTAAAAACGTAATTCGCTGCCAGGAATGTTACAAAGACCATATTTTACCCCTTGAAAAAGAATTTAGTAAATGTGAGTGTGGGGGAAAATATGAAAGCTTACTTTATCCTTTGATAAAAAAACATAAAATCTTACCAAAACGGTTAGAACCAGGAAAAATCAGGGAGTATGTATTAGGACAACTCAAACACCTCCCTGAATTATGAGTAAACTAGAAAATATAAATTTTATAACTAAAAAGAGTTATAAAACTAAATTTGAGGGGTTTAAATTGAAAACTGGATGTTATGAAGAATATCCTCTGAAGATAGTGATCCTCTGCAACGCCCTTTCTATTTCCATCTACATCATTGGTGTTTTCATACTTTATGGTCTGGGAATCCTCTTTTCGGTATTGTACCTACTTTTCTGTCTTATAATAGAAATTAGATTGATGAAAGGAGGTTGTGTTAATTGTTACTATTATGGGAAGACCTGTGCTTTTGGTAAAGGTCGTTTATCATCCTATTTTTTCAAAAAAGGTAATCCTGAACTATTCACCCAAAAAAATGTCTCCTGGTATGCAGTCCTGCCTGATTTTTTGGTTTTTTTGTTTCCCCTAACTGGTGGAATTATCCTTTTAATAAACAAATTCAGTTGGATTACCATATTACTCATTATAATCATCTTAATTCTAGGTTTAGGTGGAAATGCATTTGTAAGATCCTTAACCTGTAAACACTGCCAGCAAAAAGAGCTTGGTTGCCCTGCTGCAGAACTTTTTGACGATGAAAGATAATATTAGTTGGAAATTTTGTTGGAAGATGATGCTTTTGAGCAATTATTGTGAATTCAGGAGTTGTTAGCCGTGAAATTAAAAATAAACCCTATCCCCAAGTTACTATCCTGCGATAATCCCTCAATTGAGTATTTCACCCGTCGAGACATTTTAAATGAAGAAGTAGGATCCGTCAAGGATCTATGGAAACTTCCCCCTGTTTTGAAGATCCTCCGAAAACAGGAAAATAATGGGTCCTGGGAATATCCGAGCAAAATCAGGGAAAATTTGCGTTCAAGGGAGGATTATGACCAGTTCCAGACCTACAAAACTTTAGGAATACTTGTTGAGAAATATGGTCTTAATGGGGATCATTACAAAATCCAAAAAGCAGCTGAATACTTATTCAATTGTCAAACCCCTGAAGGAGATTTTAGAGGGATCTATGGCAACCAGTATGCCACCACCTACTCTCCTGCCATCATGGAACTTTTGATAAAAGCAGGTTATGCAAATGACAAACGCATCAAAAAGGGGTTTCAATGGTTACTTTCCATACGGCAAGAAGATGGAGGTTGGATCATCCCCTTCCGTACTGCTGGAATGAACCTGAAAGAAGCATTAACAGTTGATGAACCTAATTCACCAGACAAAACCCGACCATTTTCGCATTTGGTGACTGGTATGGTGCTTCGGGCATTTGCAGCACATCCAAAATATCGTGAATCTGAAGAAGCCAGGAAGGCGGCGAGATTACTGGCCAGCAGATTCTTCCTGTCGGATAAATATCCTGACCGAAAAGACAAAAAATATTGGAAAAGAGTTTCCTATCCTTTTTTGTTCACTGATATTATCAGTGCTTTGGATTCATTGTCTTTTTTTGAATTTAATACGGATAATCCCAATATACATGAAGGATTAAGCTTTTTGAAGAAAAAACAAACCAATGAAGGACTTTTTGACTTGCATATTGTCAGGGGAAGTGATAAGGATTTAAAATACTGGATTTGCCTTGCTGTCAGTAGATTGTTCAAAAGATATGGTTAATAAATTGAAAAATAATAAAAAAATATCGAAGATCCAAATAAAAGATTATATGGTGGTGATTCCATGAATGCAAAAACAATTAAGAATATAACATTAGAACTCGGTGCAGATCTTTGTGGAATCGCCAGTGTAGAAAGATTTCAAGATGCTCCTGTAGGATTTAACCCATTAGACATTTATTCTAACTGTAAATCTGCGATAGTTTTCGCCAAAAGAGTTCCAACTGGTTCTTTGTCTGCTGAAAGCTGTGTGCCATACACTCACGTAAACAACATAGTCACCATGGAAGTTGATAGGATCGGGGTTGAACTATGCCTGATTTTAGAAGATTCTGGAGTAGAAGCTGTTTCGATACCCTCTGATGATCCGTCAGAATACTGGGAAGCTGAATATCAGTACGCCAGAGGTATTCTATCATTGCGTCATGCCGGTTATTTAGCAGGACTGGGGGTTATGGGAAAAAACACACTTCTGGTAAATGAAAAATATGGCAATATGATCCAGATAGGGGCGGTTCTGGTTGATATCGAGCTGAAAAATGATCCAATAGTAGATTTTACTGTTTGCAAGGAAAATTGCCGTCTTTGCATAGACAAGTGCCCTCAAAAAGCTTTAGATGGTGAAACAGTTAACCAAAAAAATTGTAGAATCTTATCAAACTTTATAACAGAAAGAGGGTTTGTTTTAAAGAAATGTAATTTATGTAGAATTGTTTGCCCTAATGTTTTAGGATCAACTAAATAATCAAATTGTAATTAATATTTTATTCAATAAGTATTATTCAGATGTTTAGGAATAGGTTATATGGTAAACGTTAGATTCATTGACACTGGGCCTGAAGCTCTGGGTTTAGTCCAACCATTATGGGAGAAACTCAACAAACATCACTTGAATCAAAAATCAGATTTCCAGGAATATTATGCAAACTTTACCTTCCCTGAACGTAAGGAAGTTCTCCTGAAAAAGTCTAATAACAAAGACATGCTCATTAGTCTGGCTGAAGATAAAGATTTGGGAATTCTGGTGGCATACTGTATCACCACAATATCCCGTGAAAATGAGGGGGAAATTGATTCCATCTATGTTGAAGAGAAATATAGGTCTTTGGGCGTTGGTAGGGAGTTAATGAAACGTTCTCTGATGTGGATGGATGAAAAAGGCACCAAGATCAGGAAAGTGATGGTTGCTATTGGTAACCAGGAAGCTGTGTCATTTTATGAAGGTTATGGATTTCATCCCAGGGCCCTAAGACTTGAACAACCAATTAATCATGACAAAAAGGTAATTAATGATTAAATAGTTAGGAATAGTAAGGATGGTTGGGAGGAGATATTTTTGGAAGAGAAAAGTCTTGACCAGTTGTTAAAGGAAAAATTCGACCAAGGGGCTGAGGAATATGACCAGCAACGGAAACATGTTATTCCCTGTCTGGAGGATCTTTACCAGGTAACAGCCGATTTATCCACAGTTGAAACTTCTCAACCAAACATACTTGATCTGGGCGCTGGTACCGGGCTTCTAACCAGTTACGTCTATAATCGATACCCGCAAGGTAGTTTCACCCTCCTGGATTTATCAGGAGAAATGCTGGACATTGCCAGGGCCAGATTCCAAAACCTGGATAATTTCAGTTATGTGGCGGTAAACTACTTAAAACATGATTTTGAGGGATTTTTTGATATTGTGGTTTCATCCCTTTCCATTCATCACCTGAAACACCAGGATAAAAAGTTCTTATACCATAAAGTGTATGAACATTTGAATCCTGGCGGTGTCTTCATTAATGCTGACCAGGTTCTGGGACCACACCCTGCCAATGAAGACGAATATCAGCAGAACTGGATGGATAAAATAGATGTAGGTTACCTCACTGAATCTGAAAAAAAGACCATATATGACCGTATGGAACTGGATAATCCTGCCAGTCTAGAAGATAACCTGAAGTGGCTGGATGAAATTGGTTACCAGGATGTGGATGTTTATTACAAGTACTACAATTTTGTGGTGCTTTATGGTAAGAAATAGATTTCAGGCAAAAAGGATTAAAGAGGACTAAAGATGATTTAAATGGATTCTCCAGAGAATTTCAACAAATTAGATCATGATTTAAGGATAATTGCCCATAAAAAAGGGGCAGATTTTTATGGAGTGGCAGACCTATCACCAGCCCACGATTTTATTAGGGATCAAGGTGGGGATGAGGTTGCTTCCTATCCCCTGGGCATTTCACTGGGCATACGGATTATGGATAGTATTGTGGATGAGCTTCCCCATCGAAAAGAGCGTTCAGTGGCGGTTAACTACCGCCATCACGGTTATCAAGTTATAAACCGTCGATTGGATTTCCTGGCATCTTGTTTAGGTAGTTATATTCAAAATGCAGGTTATCATGCTCTGCCTTTACCTGCATCTGAACGATATGATGATGAACGGATATGTGCTGTTTTTTCTCATAAGTTAACCGCCCACTTGGCAGGTCATGGCTGGATTGGTAAAAGTTGTATGCTGATAACACCCGAAGCAGGCCCCAGGGTGAGGTGGATAACAATACTCACCGATGCACCACTCAGGGTAACTGGGACTCCCATGGATGAAAAATGTGGTAATTGTACTGAATGTGTGGAAATATGTCCGGTCAGTTCATTCACCGGCACATCATTCCAGGAAGATGAACCCCGAAAAACACGTTATGATGCTAGAAAATGTGAAAAATATCTTAATGAAGGGGAAGAATGGAGTGTTTGTGGATTGTGCATTTATATCTGTCCACATAGAAGGAAATAGGTTGTTCCTACTCATTTCCTATACCCTTGTATTCATAAAATCTCTTTTTCAACCAACAAACCACTTTCAGTTTTATTGACATGTTGAAATTTGTTTTTTTCGAAAAATTTCCTTGCAAAAATATTTTTTGTTTGAACCACACCTCTAATATATCTTAAATCACCATTTTTGGCTTCATTAATAAGCCATTTCATGATCATATCCCCTATGCCTTTTCTTTGGCATCTTTCAATTATCTGCATTGAGTTGATAAAAATTTCTTTTTTCTTAGAATGTTTTTCAAACCAGAAATAGCCAATGGGAATGTCATTCTTCTCAATAACCTTCTTTTCCCCTTTATCCCATGTTTTAATAAGATTTGGTTTAATATCTTTTTCCCAATCTGCGTTCCATTCCTGGGAAACAATTTTTTCCATATTGTGACCTGTCAGTTCCAATATAAAATCAAAATCTTCTGGGAAAGCATTGCGGATTTTTACATTCATTAATTTAAAGTTTGTTAAATCCTATTTATTACTTACTTCTTTGTATTGACCACACCATTATAACCCAAATCAATTACATGTACATCTTAACATGTGAATAAGTGAATTATCGGTACGTTTCATAACATACAATATTATTTAAGTCTTTTCTACGTCGTAACGCGGGTTTTTCATCGGCATATCCCAATGTAAACATGGCAGGCACTCGGATATCCTTGGGGATACTTAAAATTTCTTTGACTTTTTCTTCATCAAATGCCCCTAGCCAGCAGGTCCCCAAACCGAGTTCAGTGGCTTCCAGTATCATGAAAGACACGGCAATGGATAGATCAACAGGATAAGCGTACTGTCCGCAGGGCATGACTCTTTCAGATTCTGTTGAACAGGCTACAATAGTTACTGGTGCTTGTCCCACAAACTTTTGGCCATTTGCTGCTCCAATAAGTTTATCACGGGTGTCCTGATCCTTTACCACCAAAAACTTCCATTCCTGCCTGTTAGAAGCAGATGGTGCAATACGGGCGGATTCCAATACTGTTTCTAGTTTATCTGCCTCAACTGCCGCTTTTTTATATTTCCTAATACTTTTCCTTTCAGTGATTGCTTCAAAAACATCCATTATATTAACCCCTTTGTTATTGTTTTTTTTAATCATATTAAAAAAAGCTCTTGTGAAAATTATGAGAATTTTAAAAAAATGAAAAAAGATAACTAAATAAAAAAAAGTTTTAAGAAGGTTTTTATTCTATTTTTATTCTGCGTCCATCATTTCGCCGTATTCTATTTCTATTTCACAGCCTTTAGGTCCACAGCAAAAATGTTGTAAATCAAATTTCACTAGCATTTTTTCACCTCGATAAGTTCAACAATATAAAAAAGTAACTAATAGTATTTAAAGTATGTACGAACACTTATCATATATACTTACATAGAGTATACTAATGACCATTAAGAGAACTAAATAGTTAGTTCTTCCATAAAATACATCGGTGCAAAAAAAATTCTGTATAAATAGTAGTAATATTATGTTAAATAACATATAAACAATTCCAGATTAGATTATTAAAAATTAGGAGTAGTAATCATGACTATTGATGGGGAAAACCATGATTATATCTGTTCAGTAGAAGCCGCTATTAATGAAATAGGTGGAAAATGGAAATCATTGGTATTATGCTCTTTAAAAGACGGTAAACTTAGATTTAACGAGATTAATAAAAAGTTACCTGAAATTACCCAAAGAATGCTGACAAAAACCCTGAGAGAATTGGAAAAAGACCAGTTAATCAATAGAAAGGTTTACCCCGAAGTACCCCCTAAAGTTGAATACTCACTTACCCCTAAAGGAGAATCTGTACTGCCCATCTTAGACTCATTATGTGAGTGGGGGAAAAAATATAGCACAAATAAAGTTGAATGAGAAGATTAGACCTCTTTCCCTGAACCCAATCCTAATAATCACCAAAAGCTGTCTTAATAATCTTATTTACCATCACCCTCATCAAGTGTTAAATCAAAATAAATGGTAAAAAATGGATACGAATACTAGAAAAACTTCCAAACTTAAATTATTTGAATTTGGAAGCCAAAAAAAATTAATATTACTCTCATGCGCCGTTATTTTATGGATAGCTGCAGTGATTGCCTATTTTACTCCAGGTTTTGATTACTGGATTGTGGTCAGTTGCACTTCCCTACTTGCTGATCCATCACTTGCAAATTTCTGGTATGCCTACACCAAATACTTGCTCTATATTGTGCAATTCCCTCTTTTGGCCATATACCTAACATCGTTCAAGATCAGTAAATTGAAACCTTACCGTTTAGTTCTCTTTTTATCAATCATGTTATTGGCAATTGGCAATCCAATTATCGACCCGATTTTAAAGGATTTTTTTGCACGACCGCGGCCAATGATAACATTCGATCTAAACACCATATACTACGCAAGTGGGTTTTCCCTTCCTTCTGGACATGCTTTTCAGTCATTTGCCGGAACTTTACCCTTGATAATCTGTTTTTTAACCAACGATGCGACTTTCAAAAGGAACTGGATCAAAATAGTTTTAGCATTGTTGCTCCTTATTTACGCTATAACCCTCTCTTTCAGTCGGATTTTGGTAGGAGTGCATTATATTTCCGATGTTTTATTTGGAATCGGATTCGCAATCATATTAATGGTAATTTTAGCCAGTTTATTACAATGGTTGTTGGATACTGATAGACTAACCCTTCAAAATGAAAAATGGTATGCCATGGTATTTCTTATTCTCTATGTGAGCTATATTATTTTCAGTTGGGATTATTTCATATGGTTCAGAGTCTATTTTATTCCTTGATAAAACGAAAAATTCAATCTTTTTCGGTTTGTTTCACCACGGTAACAGCAAATACTGCTGCTCCAAATCCATTATCAATGTTTACCACGGCAATTCCAGGGGCACATGATTGTAACATTGCATTAAGTGCTGTAAATCCTCCTGTACCTACCCCGTATCCAACAGAAGTGGGTACTCCGATTACCGGGATGTCCACCAGCCCTGCCACCACTGAAGGTAGTGCTCCTTCCATACCTGCCACCACAATGATGGCTTTAACTTCTTCTTCTAAGATCCTTCTGATCTGAGAGAATAATCTGTGAATTCCAGCAACACCCACATCATAAGCTGTTATGACTTCACATCCAGCTTCTTCAGCTACTATACGAGCCTCTTCAGCCACAGGTATGTCCGAAGTACCAGCAGTGATGATACCAATCTTACCCTGCCTTTCTATTTCCTGATCTTTAATGAGTAATACCCGGGCTTTTGTATTATACTCTACTTTAAACCCCTCATCACGAAGGGATTCAAGTTTTTCTTTGATATTAATGTATCTATCCTCTTTCAACCGAGTTACCAGAACCCTACCCCTATTTGCACAGTTCCGGATTATCTTCACCAGTTCCTGATCATTTTTTCCTTCTGCAAAAATAGCTTCTGGGAAACCGGTTCGAATATCGCGAGCCGTGTCTAACTTGGCAAAATCCTCCAGTTCAGCTATTTGCATGGTTTTAAGCATTTTTTCAGCTTCTTCCACTGATACATTACCATTAATTAGTTCTTGGAGTACTTTCTTCATACTATCCATGCTCATCAACTTTATATATAAAGCTGGAGTATTAAAAACAATTCTATAAAATGAATCCCAGGTAAGATGAATCAATTATACTATGGTCAACAATAATTCCATATACCATAGGAAAAATTGAACTGAAAATTTTAAAGATTGTAAACTTTAAAAATATGATAAGGAGCCTTAAATTGAAAAAAGCGCGTATACTGGTTCAGGGAATTGTACAGGGGGTTGGCTTTCGCCCCAACGTTTACAGAATAGCCAAAGCTCTGGAACTTAATGGATACGTGCGAAACTTGGGAAATGTGGTTGAAATAATAGTTGAAGGTGATGAAAGGAATATAAAAACTTTCATAAATGATTTAGAGCTTAAAAAACCGCCAATATCCAAAATAGATTCATTAAAGTTAGAATGGTTGGATAAAGACGTTTTAACAGATTTTAACAGTTTCCAGATCCTGGAAAGCTCATCAAATTTCTCAGGATCTTCTGTAATACCCCCAGATGTTGCCACCTGCGATAGTTGCCTAGAGGAGGTTATGAACCAGGGTGACCGGAGGTATCTGTATCCCTTCACAGCATGCACTGATTGCGGGCCACGGTTTACTGTTATCCGTTCTGTTCCTTATGATCGTGAGCGCACTTCCATGGAGGAATTTCCCCTCTGCCCCAATTGCATGACCGAATATAAGGACCCTGAAGACCGTCGTTACCATGCAGAAGCAACTTGCTGTCCAGTATGCGGACCTGAAGTTTTTTTGTACCGTGAAGAGGAGATTGAACTAAAAAATCCCATCAAAGAAACTGCCAAACTTCTGGATGAAGGGAATATATTGGCCATTAAAGGTATTGGGGGGACACATCTGGTGGCGAAAACCACGGAGGATTTACCAGTTCTTAAAATGCGTGAAAGATTAGGTAGAATGAACCAGCCTTTCGCCTGTATGTCTCCTGATGTTTCCACCATTGGAAGTTTTGTTGAAGTAGCAGATTATGAGGAGGAAGTTCTTTTATCCCGGAACCGACCCATTGTTGTGCTTAAAAAGAACCATGATTACTATTTATCTCCCTATGTTGCACCTGACCTTCATAATCTAGGAGTGATGCTCCCTTACTCTGCACTGCATCATCTACTTTTCACCTACACCCATGCCCCGGCTTACATTATGACTTCTGCCAATATGCCTGGAGAACCTATGCTCACCCAAAACCAGGATATTATTAGTAAACTGGAGGGTGTGGCGGATTATTACCTTTTGCACAACCGTGAAATTGTTAACAGATGCGATGATAGCGTTGTTCGATTCCGTGGGGGTGACATGGCATTTATCCGCAGATCCCGTGGTTATGTGCCTGAACCATACGATTTTTCAAATATTAATAAGGACTTGAATGTGTTAGCTCTGGGACCAGAAATCGATGTCACCTTCTCCCTCCTTAAAGAAGGTAAATGTTACATGTCCCAACATATTGGGGATACCACCAAATACGAGACATTCCTTTATCTTCAAGAGGCCATCGAATATATGATGGGAATTACTCGAACCGACAGGATTGATGTGGTGGCCTGTGACCTTCATCCTCAGTTTTTCACCACTAAACTGGCTCATGAACTGGGTGAACGGTTTGAATGTCCGGTTTTAAAAGTTCAGCATCATCATGCTCACGCCGCAGCTCTATCTGTAGATTGGGGTGTAGATGAGATTATTTGCATTGCTGCTGATGGTGTTGGTTATGGTGAAGATGGAAGTGCCTGGGGAGGGGAGATTCTTTACTCCAACGGCCCAGAATATAAAAAAATGGCAAGTTTAATGCCTCAAAAAATGCCTGGAGGAGATTTAACTACTAGTTATCCCATCAGGATGATGATGGCTATGCTTTATCCCCACTATGATCAAGATGAAATACTGGATCTTATGAAAACCCACTATGTTGATTACTTCCCCCATGGGGCAAAAGAAGTTGATATAGTGGCCAATCAAATGGATAAAGAATTTAATCTAACAAAAACCACTAGCACAGGCCGTGTTCTTGATGCTCTTTCTGTAGCCCTGCATATCTGTGGAGAAAGAACATATGAAGGTGAATGTGCCATGAAACTGGAATCTACAGCTTATCCCGGCAAAGATAAGTTCGATTTACCTGTTAAAATCGTGCAAAATAATGGTATTAATGTTTTGGATACTTCCCAGATACTTTCATCAGTTTTAGAGAAGAAATTGGAAGGAAATCCGGTTAAAGATCTGGCATGTTCTGCTCAACGGGCTGTTTCTCAGGGACTGGCAGAATTGGCAATCCTGGCGGCGGAAAAAAAAGATGTTGATACAATCGGTGGGTCTGGAGGGGTTTTTTACAATGAAGCCATTAGCATGACCATTAAAAAATTTGTAGAAGATGCGGGTTATCGTTTCCTCCAACACAAGAATAGTTGTGCAGGAGATGGCTCTGTTTCACTGGGTCAGGCTGCAGTGGCTGCTTTACGGTATCGGAAAAAATATTCATAAAAAATTAATTAAAATAAAAATAATTAATAATTAAGGTTCCTCATTAAGGTTCCTCATTTCCAGATTCTTCTTCACCAAACATTACTGGTAGATTCAAAGAACGTGTTTTGAGGGCTCTTTTTCGATGATCAACCTGTTTTAAAAGATTTTTAGCGTGTTTTTTGGCTTCGTCGTAATTTTTTATAAGCTGTTCCAGTTCAGGTGAAACATCCTCCCCTAGACGGGCGCGTTCTTCTAACAGTTGCAGTTCCTGGAATTCATGACCTGGTGATTTCACCCTTATATTCCCATGACTAACGAATATTTGTAATTCCACATCATTGGAGATGTCGTAGTATTTTCTTGGCCTTCCCCTTTCTATCTTTTGGAATGAGGAGCTGAGAAGTCCTGCTTCTTCCATAGCTCGCAGGTGTTCTATGATGGCCTTTTGACCAATTTCCAGTTCCCGAGATATCTGGCTAACAAAACGTGGCTCGTCTCGTAAAAGATCAAGTATGTCTCTACGGGTTTTGCAGCCCATAACATCCAGTAATAACTCTAAATCCATCATTAATCCACTTTTTCCTATCTTATTTTAAGACATGTTAGTTTTTGATTTATTTATACACCTTTAAATTATTAGCTTAAATTATTAGCCCATCTTTAAAAAAATTGAAGATTTTAAAATTTTTTATAAATTATGATAACTATTTGTTACTATAGTTCAATTTTTTAGAAAGGTTTATATAACCTTTGGTTACTAATAATTTATATAACTTTTGGTAACTATAACCATGAACTTCAGAAAGATTTATATAACTTATGGTAACTATAACCATGAACTTCAGAAAGATTTATATAACTTATGGTAACTATAATGGTAAAGTTACTGATCCTCACATTCCCCCGATAAAGGTGAACAAATGACCGATGAAAAAGAAATGGTGAAGATGAAGGATGATCTGAAGGAACTGGAATCAAAAATCCAGGAAAAAAATGACGAACTTCAGGAAAAAAAAGAGGAAATCATCCAAAAAGACCAGGAAATAGAAAAATATAAAGAACAAGTTTTAAGGCTCCAGGCTGATTTTGAGAACTTTAAAAAACATACAGAAAAACAATTAAGTGAACAAATTCATTACGCCAATGAAAAACTCATTCTTAAAATACTAGACGCCTACGAAGACTTGGAAAGGGCCCTTAAATCTGGAAACTCCGATGATCTCCAGGAAGGGGTGGATCTCATCTACCATAAACTTAAAAAAATCCTGGAAGGAGAAGGTTTAGAAGAGATCACTGCTGAAGGTGAAAAATTCGACCCTTACCTGCACGAAGCACTTATGGCCGAAGCCCATGAGGACTTTAAGAATGGAGAAATTATTGAAGAGCTTTGTAAAGGTTATAAATTGAATTCTAAGGTTATAAAATATTCTAAAGTTAAAGTCTGTAAGAAAAATGATGAAAAAAATGATGCATAAGTAAGAGGTGAATTAGTATGGCTAAAACAGAAAAAATAATTGGAATTGATTTGGGAACCAGTAACTCCGCTGCTGCAGTGTTGATTGGTGGTAAACCAACCATCATACCCAGTGCAGAGGGAGCCACCCAGTACGGTAAATCTTTCCCCAGTTACGTGGCCTTCACTGATGATGGTCAACGCTTGGTGGGAGAACCAGCCAGAAGACAGGCGGTAACCAACCCTGAAAAAACCATCACCGCCATTAAAAGGCAGATGGGTACCAGTTACAAGGTAGATATCTCAGGAAAACAGTACACTCCTCAGGAAATCTCCGCATTCATTCTGCAAAAGATTAAAAAAGATGCCGAAGCATTCTTGGGTGAAGAAGTTAAAAAAGCAGTTATCACAGTACCTGCATACTTCGATGACAACCAGAGAACCGCCACCAAAGATGCAGGAACCATCGCTGGTCTGGATGTAGTGAGACTGGTTAATGAACCTACTGCCGCCAGTCTTGCCTATGGTATTGACAAAGCAGAGGATGATGAACTGGAAATCATGGTATTTGACTTTGGAGGAGGAACCCTGGATGTAACCATCATGGAATTCGGAGGAGGAGTATTTGAAGTTAAATCCACCAGTGGAGACACCAAACTGGGAGGAACCGATATGGACGCCGCAGTCATGAATTACCTGGCTGCAGAGTTCAAAAAAGAAACCGGTGTGAACCTCCTGAATGATGATCAAGCCGTACAGAGACTTAGGGAAGCTGCTGAAAAAGCCAAAATCGAACTATCCACCACCCTAAAAACTGAAATCAACTTACCATTCATCACTGCCACCCAGGACGGTCCAAAACACTTAACCCACACCCTTACCCGGGCAAAACTGGAAGAACTAGTTGACTCCATCATAAAAAAATGTTCCGGACCAATGGAACAGGCACTTAAAGATGCTAAAATGACCAAAAACGATGTGGACAAAATAATCCTGGTAGGTGGACCCACCAGAATGCCCATAGTCCAGAAATTCGTGGAAGACTACATTGGAAAAACCGTAGAACGCGGAATTGATCCTATGGAATGTGTGGCGGTTGGAGCTTCAATTCAAGGAGGAGTTCTCGCTGGAGAAATCAAAGACCTGGTTTTACTGGATGTAACTCCATTATCTTTAGGTATTGAAACTCTGGGAGGAGTGTTCACCAAGTTAATTGAAAGAAACACCACTATACCCACCAAAAAAAGTCAGGTATTCACCACTGCCGCTGACAACCAGACTTCAGTGGACATACACGTCTTACAGGGTGAAAGATCAGTGGCCACAGGAAACACCACCCTGGGCAGATTTCAACTGGTTGGAATCCCACCCGCACCACGGGGAATGCCGCAAATCGAAGTAACCTTCGATATAGACGCCAACGGGATCCTCAACGTATCAGCCAAAGATATGGGAACTGGTAAAGAACAGGCCATTACCATTACCGCCCCTAACAAACTATCTGAAGATGAAATCGACCAGAAAATCCACGAAGCTGAACAGCACGCTGAAGAGGACAAAAAACGTCAGGAAGAAGTGGAAATCCGAAACAATGCAGATTCCATGATCTACACCTCCGAAAAGACCCTGGATGAACTGGCTGATAAGGTACAACCTGACCAGAAAACCAAGATTGAAGGACTGGTTAAGGAACTTCGGGAAGTTGTGGGTGGAGATGATCTGGAAGCCATTAAAAACAAAACCGAAGAATTAACAAAAGCTGTGCAGGAAGTTGGAGCTGCTATTTACCAACAAGCTCAACAAGAACAAGCTCAACAACAACAGCAGCAAGATCAGAGTGCTCAAGGCGATGCAGGTCAGGAATCTCAGGATGATGACACCATCGACGCTGACTATGAAGTTAAAAAGTAGACCCAAAAAATAAAACACCGCCTAAGAACATTTAGTGGGGATGAATTTTTTTCACTCCCCACACCCACACTTTTATTATATTTATTTTACTAAAATGGAACCACACCTAAAATATCCATAAAAAACCTAAACATCCATGAAAAAAATTTCATGAAAAAATTGATTTACTTCATTAAAATCTTTAAAAATTAGTTTTAGGTTGATATTTTCATTTATTACCAACACATTCATTTGAGGAAGATTAATCATGGCAGAGAAGCAAGATTATTACGAAGTCCTGGGAGTGGAAAAAGGGGCCAGTAAAAAGGATATTAAAAAGGCCTACAGAAAATTGGCCATGGAATATCACCCTGATGTAAGCGAAGACCCAGAAGCTGGTGAAAAATTCAAAGAAATCAGCGAAGCTTATGCTGTACTTTCTGATGATGAGAAAAGAAGTACCTATGACCAGTTCGGTCATGCCGGAATGGGTGGATTCAGCCAGGAAGATATCTTCAACAACATCAACTTCGAAGATATTTTCCGTGGATTCGGATTCGGAGGAGGCAGTGGAGGAGCAGGTGGTTTTGAAAGCATATTTGATCTGTTTGGATTTGGAGGAAGCCGGCGTAACGGACCCCAACAGGGCGATGATGTGCTTTATGAAATGAAAATTACCCTGGAAGATGCTGCCCATGGACTGGAAGAGGATATTGAAGTTCCTCATAAAAAAACCTGTCCACGCTGTAATGGGTCTAAGGCAGAACCAGGAACTGAAAGCCGGACCTGTGATACCTGTGGAGGTAGTGGTCAGGTCCGACATGTTCAAAACACCCCATTGGGTCAGTTTGCAACCATCCGACCATGCAGTACCTGTCGTGGTGAAGGAAAAATAGTTGACACCCCCTGCCATGAATGTCATGGAAAAGGAATTGTTAAACAAACCAGTACCATCCACGTCAATATTCCCGCAGGAGTGGAAGACGGATCCCGACTACGCGTTCCTGGTGAAGGAGATGTTGGTAAACGTGGAGGACCACCAGGAGATCTCTATGTCCTCATAAGGGTAAAACCCCACAAGTACTTCAAGAGGGAAGGAGCCAACCTCCACTATGAAAAACCAATTAGCTTTGTACAGGCCACCCTGGGAGATAAAGTTGAGGTACCCACCATCGATAGTACAGTGGAGCTCAAGATACCTGAAGGAACCCAGACTGGAACATCATTCCGGATGAAAGGCCAGGGTATGCCACACCTACGTTGGAATGGGAAAGGTAATCTGTACGTTAAGGTTAAAGTGATAACTCCCAAGAAACTCAGCCCCAAACAGAAGGAACTACTGGAGGAATTCGCTGATATTAGTGGGGATGAGATCTACACCGAGGATAAAGGATTTTTTGATAAAGTGAAAGATGCCATCAGTCACTAAATGAGAACACCAATCACTAAATTAATTTTTTCCCACACGTCCCAACTCATCTGTAACTTTAACTTTCCCCCCTTTATTTTTAGGAATTCCTTCATGATAATAGCAGAGTAATGTAAAATTATTTATTTTATGGAAGCAGAATTGCATTTAATTAGAGTTAAGCTTAAAAATCATTTGAAGATGTGATTCTGTGAATACCACTAACGAAAATCAGGACATAAATGTAGAAGAAATACTAAATAAGATCCAGGGTTACTTTGGTTTTGTACCCAAGATCTTCCAGGTTTTATCAGAGGACCCCCATGCACTGAAAGTTTTTTTTGACAAAGCAGAATTTATGATGGCAGATGATGCCCTACCTCCACTTACTAAGGAATTCGTGTCCATTGGAGCAGCTGCTGCCCTGGGATCACCACACTGTCTCAACACCCACTTGGAAGTTGCCAAAGAGTTTGGAGCAAGTGAAGAACAACTTTTGCTGGCCATTATTATTGGAGCTTCCATCACTGAAACCACTGCCCTTTCCAAATCATTGCGAGTTTACCATGATTTTAAAGAAAAATAAATGAAAATAAAAGAAATAACTAGACATACCCCTCTTTTAATCCTAAAAATTTTATATTTTTTTTACATCATTTAAGAGAATTGTAATTCGTTTTACTCCCATTTACCCTTTTTTTTAAAATTTAATGTTAGATAAATTAATTAAATCCATTTCACATTCTCCAACAATGATAACCACTTATTTTCACCGTAAACACAGTAATTTATTGAAAACCATTAAAAACCTTTTAAGAATATGTTGATTCACTTTCCAGTGTATATCCTAATTAAATTGATTATTAAACTCTTATTGAAAGGTTCACCACCTATCACCATGTTATAAGGAAAAATATAATACCAAGTCTTAACATAGAACATGACGATAAAGGGAGTTTAAAAATAAGAGGAGGAGAAAAAATGGAAAGAAAAACTTTGGCTATCGTTCTGATAATTTTAGGTCTAATTGTGTTAGCCTTCCCTTTACTAGGATTGATCCCCATTGCAGTTCTTACAGGACTAGGAGTAGCATTCATGGGTATTGGGTTAATACTAGCTGGTTTCAGTGACAGAGAAGTGAGTAGTGGTCTGGGGCTCCTGGAGATAGTGCTGGGAATCATCGCCCTGGTACTGGGTCTTGGATTCATACTGAACCCGGGATTGTTCAGTTTTATTGCAGGATTACTAGTTGCTCTAGCAGGATTATTCCTGATTATCATAGGTATAGTCGCAGTGTTTACTAAAACTGGAGGTAGCCGCTGGAACGGGGTTGTAGCCATAATAATAGGTCTAGTTTATATTATATTTGGATACATCATAAAAGATCCGTTCTGGTTAGGTGTGTTAATTGGATTGTGGTTACTGTTAACTGGAATTATAATGTTCTTCCAGAAAGATTAAACCATTTCCAGAATTAAACCAAAAATAGCCTATTAATCCTTTTTTTCTTTTTTGTGATGATAGTTTAGTTTTAAATTATTAGTGTGAATGATAATGGCCTGCCGAGAGTAACCCACCTTCTGTTCATGGCAGCATTCATCTATGCGAGTTACCTCTGCCTCATACAGGATTCACTGGCAGTGTTTACTCTTGCATCCCGCGGATTGGCCGTTTCACCGTTCCTCCTGGTGTCAATCAGACGGATCTTCATGTTCATCCACCAGAAGACGTGTCGTTTCTGCTCCAGAGTCATGCTTCTCAGCATATGTCTTATGACATCACGGTTCTGTACGATGGGTGGAGTTTCCTCAGTTTAAACTGCAAACAAGTTTGCAGAAACCGGTGGCTGCCCTTCGGCTGGCCATAATTTTACAATGTATATAATGATAATTAGTTGAATTTAAACTTTTACCCCAAATGGAAGATAGTTGTTGTGAATAATTGTGATAATTTAAGTAACCCACAAATTTTAATCATATTAACTAGTAATTGTTTTATGGCTTCAAATTCCTGTTATTATATTTTATAAATAACTTTTTAATATGATAAGTTATAATGTGATTATATGCCAAAAAGAATTTTAGTTGTAGAAGATGAAGAGATTTTGAGGATGGGGACTACTTTAAATCTAAAATCTTTTGGATATAATGTTGTTGGCAATTTTAAATCAGGAGAAGATGCCATCGAACATATAGAAAATTTAAATCCGGATTTAGTTTTAATGGATATCAAGTTATCTGGAGATCTTAATGGAATAGAAACCGTGAAACGCATTCAAGAAAAAATAGACATTCCTGTGATATACCTTTCAGTATATTCCGACCAGGAAACAATTGAAAAAGCCAAATTTACCAAACCATTCAGATATATGAACAAACCATTTAATGATGAAGAACTCAAATTCACCATTGAAACAGCTATCAAGTCACATACCCAGAAAAAACTATGTGATAAACTTAAAACTCATAAAGATGTTATAAATAACATTCAAGGAACTGTTTATAGGTTCTACCTTGACAGAGGGGAAATAGAATTATTTAATGGAATGTCAGAAAAAATGACTGGATTTAAACCAAGTGAACTGAAAAATTATAATTTACATTTTTTAGAAAACCTAATTCTATCAGAGGACCAAAAAAACGTTGAAAATATTTTAAGTAATTCTATCAATTTGAAAATCCCATTCAGCATGTTTTATAGAATAAAAAATAAAAAGGGGCAAATTAAAAAATTTTATGAAATAGGTAAACCTGTTACTGGATCCCAAGGGGAGGTTTTATACTTGGATGGAATAATTTTTGATGTTACTACCTAAATACTGTGTTCAACGAATGCTGTTATAAGAGGTCACTGAATGAACTTTGAATACTCTTTTTTTGGACTTATACCTATGTTAAGCTCATTCATTGTTTTAATTTTAGCCATTAACTGTTACAACAAACTTTCTTCGAAATTACACCTTATATTCCTGTTTTTATCATTATCTGTATTTTTCTGGTGTTTTGGATCAGCAATGGTATTTTTCACCAATGAAGTAGGGATGAATATTCTTTGGAACAAAATCAGTTATATTGGAGCTGCATTTACGCCATCATTATGGCTCATATTAGTATTAGAATATAAAAAACGTCTGAAATGGCATCATGTCCTGTCTTTAGTTGTTCTACCAATAATTATTGTGATAGTTGCATTTACCAATGATTGGCATGGACTCCTTTGGTCCAACATCATCCAAGTTCCCAACCAGAATGGATTGATCTTGATCTATGAACATGGCCTATTTTTCTGGATTACTATTTTTTACAGTTTTTTGGTGAGTTTGGCAGGAATTCTTATTTTGGTCAGGATGTTAATAGATTCTGCTACCAACTATCGTCCCCAGATTTTACTTTTAATTTTAAGTGGATTAATGCCCATAATTTTCAGTTCAATTTATATTACAAAGTTTATACCCATTTTTGGGGTAGATGTTACTTCAGTAGGAGTGAGTATATCTGGAATACTAATTGCTGTAAGCATTTATCAGTTTAGTTTCCTAGACATCATCCCTATTGCACATGAAATCCTCTTTAAAAACATGATAAATGGTTTTATGGTTTTTGATGTTGATGATAAATTAATCGAAGTTAATCCTGCAGCTAATATCATCGCTATAAACAATAATCAGATAGGTAAACACGCCAATGAAATATTTTGCAAATTTAAAGAACTAAAAAATTTTTATAATGGATCTCAAACTGAATCTGAAATTTTCTTGGGAAACCCATTGAATCGTTGGATACAAACACAGATTACTCCAATTTATAACGATAATAGGGTGTATCACGGTCGTTTATTGATAATCCAAAATATTGATAAACGTAAAAAGCTTGAAAAGGAAATACGTAAGTCATTAAATGAAAAAGATTTAATGATGAAAGAAATTCATCATCGTGTGAAAAATAACCTACAGGTGATATCTAGTTTGCTCAGTCTCCAATCAGTTTATCACGAGGATGTGAAAACAAGAGATGTTCTTAGGGAAAGTCAAAATAGGGTTAAATCCATGGCAATGGTCCATGAAATACTTTATACCAGGGAAAACCTTTCCAAAATTGATATGAAAAAATATATTGATGAACTTATCCTGCATCTTTATGCATCATATGGGAAGAACCATGGCGAAATAAAAACATTATTAAATATAGAATCTGTGCAAATGGACATTAACACTGCTTTGCCAGTGGGATTGATTATCAATGAACTTTTAACCAATTCTTTAAAGTACGCATTTCCTGAAGGGATTGGTGAATTAAGCTTAAAACTCCAATTAATTGACCATTATTATTATTTAGAAATAGCAGATAATGGTATTGGCCTACCATATAATTTTGATATCCTCCAAACAAAAACTTTGGGTTTCCAACTGGTAAATCGGTTAGTGAAACAGTTAAAAGGTTCTTTAAAGTTAAATGTGAATGAAGGAACGAAATTTTGTGTTAAATTTCCGTACAATATAAATATTACATATATTCAAGGATATATTAATGAATATGACTCAAATTAATCCAATTACTCCCCTAGGGAAAAATATCTTAATTGTCGAAGATGAGTATATAACTTCATTTGAATTAGAGACTAAAATCCAAAGTTGGGGATATTCAGTTGTTGGAATTGCTACTTCCGGGTTTGAAGCCATTAAAATGTCCGAAGAACTGCATCCTGACATGATAATTATGGACATACAACTTAATGGAGTTGAAAACGGCATAGATGTGACGAAAAAAATTCAAAACAAAATAGAAATCCCTTTTATTTATCTCACAGCACATTCAAGTGATACTTTAATGGAACAGGCACAAAAAACATTCCCCTACGCATATATCACTAAACCTTTTGATGACATGGAGTTAAAGTTTGCAATAGAACTTGCATTCCATAAATTTGAATTGGAAAAAAATCTAGAATTCAATAAGATTTATGAAACAATTGATAACTTAATGACTGGAATTTTCATTGCCAATGCAGATGGCGACATACTCTTTGAAAATAGATTCATCAAAAATATTTTTAGCGATGAATCTTCCCGTAAAAAAATTGAAACTGACCGGATAATGGCACTTCAAAATGAAATAAAGAGAAAAGATCTTATGGATACACTAAAAAAACAGGGTCACATCAAAAATGAAACTTTACAAATAGTGCAAAAAGATAATACACCCATCAAAGTTAAAATGAGTGTTAAATTATATAATAATAAGATTTATGGCATTATCAACCCTTATTCTCCGGATTAAAATAGAATAATCATTTAATAAATTTACATTATCATTTAAATTTCACTGTGAAATAAGTCCCCTCATCTATTTTAACATCTATTTCACCATCAAGTTGGTTTACAAGCAAATTTACAATTGTTAATCCAAAAGAATCCGGATTTTGTAAGTTTATATTTTCAGGAATCGATTTTCCATTATCTAAAACTTCCAAAATATATGTATCATCATTTTCACGTAGATTTATAAATATAACCCCTTCATCATCTGAAAATGCATATTTTAAAGAGTTGGAAACTAATTCATTTACAATTAATCCTAAAATTAATGCTCTATCAACATCAAATGAAACATGATCAACATTTAAAAAGTACCTAACTTCACTTACAGAATATGTCTTTAAGATTTCATCCATCAATTGTCTTAAATAACGATTTAAATCGATTTTTTCAAAATCAGCATAACTATAAAGTTTTTGATGGATGATCGCCATGGCATTTGCACGATTTTGTGAATCCAACAAAGCTTCTTTAGCACTTTCATCTTCTGTGTTTATGGCCTGAAGAGATAAAAGTCCAGATAAAGTAACTAAGTTATTTTTTACTCTGTGATGAGTTTCTTTCATTAGCAATTCTTTAAGTTCCAGTAAACTTTCTTTCTTTTCTTCACTTTCTTTTTGTTTGGTTATATCTTGAGCTATATGAAAACTACCAATAATATCTCCTTCAGAATCATGGATAGGATTGGTGGAAACTAAAAGCCATAAATTTAGATCAGGAAATTTAACTTCTTCAGTGTACTCCTCATCATTTTCCATAGTTTTAATATGAGGACAAAACTCAAGAGGTTTTGAAGTTCCATGTATTATATTGTAACACTTTTCTCCAATAAGATTACCCTCTAAAAAGATTTTATTTTTCATACTTTTATTTATGCGAACAATTCTATGTTCTTCATCCAAAATCATCATAGGGACTTCAAGTGAACTGAATATAGATTCCCATAATTTCCTCGATATAAAAGGTAAATCTCCTGAATTTGATGATCTTAAATTCATTTATAACATCCTGTTCATTTTATGATTAATCAATTTTAAAGATATTCACCCCAACATTATAAAAAGGTACTCAACAGCAGATGTGTGTTTATAAATTTTTATTTTCAATTTTGTAGCATTGCCCTAAATATGACTATGAACCTAGAAATGATAATATGGTAAGTTAGAATTTAATTTTTTAAAAAGTAATATTCAATAATTTGAGTAAATTTGTTTAAAAAAATAAAAAAAGGAGATTTGAATCTCCAACAAAATGTTATTTCTTTTTCCCTGCTATGATACCTCCCAAAACCATCAAGACAGCTAAAACCATCCCTAAAAGAGGTATTCCTGTATTTTGCATCGGTATTGTTGTTGCGTTGACATTGGAAACTGCATTGGCCTGCGTTAAAGGTTTTGAAACTTCTATAGTACAGTTAGCTTCGTTACCATCCAGTATTGGATCATACCCGAGAGATGTTACGCTAACTCTGTTAAGTAAAGATCCTGAACCTTTGACAGTTGACGTAATAGTCAATGTAGCAACTGTTCCACTAGGCAAATCACCAATAGTCCAAATTCCAGTTTCAGAATTATATGTACCTACAGAAGCCACATAAGAAACGAATTGCAGCCCAGAAGGCATGTATTCAGTCACTTTAGTGTTAAGTGCTGTATCTGGTCCATGGTTTTGCACAACAATGGTAAAATGCACCATATCTCCAATTGAAGCGTTGGTTTTATCTGCTTCTTTAGTTACTGAGAGATCTGCGATCTGCTGTGTAACAGTTATGTATACCGTAGCAGTGCTTGTACCCCCATTACCATCGCTGATAGTATAAGTGAAACTATCAGGACCATAGTAACCATCATCTGGAGTGTAAGTCACAGTACCATCTTGATTGATTACTGCAGTGCAATCAGATGGTTGAGTTACTGCAATGACAGTCAATGTATCATGTTCAATGTCTGTATCATTGTCCAGGACATTTATTGTCACAGGAGTATTTTCAGGAGTTGAAGCATGATCATCCACAGCCACAGGAACATCATCCACACCATTCACAGTGAGAGTCACAGTAGCAGTACTAATGTCACCATCAGCATCCACGATTTGGTATTC
>NZ_JAGGKL010000010.1:0-15000 GCF_017873625.1 Methanobacterium petrolearium
CGTGCAGAGAACCTACACCCAAACCGTACTAAACATAGTAAAAGAAGACCTCAGTTCAAGTAGAATGCTCTAGTAAAGATAATATCCCCATAACCCATTCACCAACCCCATATATTAAAATCCGTGGATTAAATCAGGTAAAATTTCATAAAATCAATACCACCGCCATAATAAGAGATTATTAAAAATATAAGACAATATTTCCCAATTTAAAAATATATCAATCTAAAATTGATTTCTATTGTCTTAATTTTGTATTAGAAAAAGTATATTAAATCATAAAAAGAAGGATAAAACATGGATAAATATATCATAGGAATATCTGCCATTTTAGTGGCATTGGTAGTTGTGGCATTAACTTTTCCTGGTTTAACAGACAATGAAACGGAAACAAACACAACATCATCCCTTAAATGGGGTACAGATCTAAATCAGGCCATGCAAGAAGCAAAAAACACAGATAAAAACATATTTGTGGATTTTCATGCAGACTGGTGTTCCTATTGTAAACAAATGGATGAAGAAACCTACACTGATCCGCAAGTTGAGGAAAAATTAACGCAAAATTATGTGTTAGTTAAGGTTAATGTAGATGATAATCCCGATCTAAGTTCACAGTACCAAGCCTACAGTCTCCCTACCATGGTGATACTGGATTCTGATGGTAATGAAATAAACAGGATCATTGGTTATCAAACTCCAGAACAACTTTTAGATCAGATTTAACAGATTAATTACCTTAAAAATTTACCAGATGTACCAGATGTGAATATTAATTGGATTTAATGGAATTTAATCAGAATCTCATCAAAATTTCATCAATTCATTAGAAATCATATAGTTTAGGTACTTCGCTAGTTAGGGATGGTTCAGGAGATAAAATGGAAACTGGTTATTTACTATCTTTTTTAGCAGGAATAGCATCAATTATATCACCCTGCGTTCTACCACTCATACCAGTTGTTGTAGGATTTTCCATCCTCAAAAGAACGAATATGGAGATAGTTGCATTTAGTCTGGGATTTTTCTTACTGTTTGCTGTTATAACCACCCTTACTGCAATTTTCACCGTTGCCATAAATCATTATCTGTTGTATTTTAGAATCGCAGCAGCACTGATCCTGGTGGTAATTGGAATACTTTTCATTGCCAACAAAAAACTTTTCAACATCCCAACAGCACCTTCAACAGTAACTGAATCTCAGAAAGGAGTTTTAGGATCATTTTTAATGGGGTTTTTAACCTGCCTGGCATGGGCACCATGTTTCGGTCCTTATGTTGTTGCAGTTGCCACTTACAGTGCATCAACTGGAGATATAAATTACAGTATTGTTAACATGGCTCTTTTCGCAGGAGGATTCTCATTAACTATACTCATCCTGGCATTTTTAATGTCAAAAATAGATCTTAAAGCCATAATAAAATATTCAGACTGGATTAGAATAATTTCAGGCGTGATAATTGCTCTGGCGGGTTTGTACATGTTAATAGGATTCTTATAATTTTTTTTACAAGCATGTATGGTGTTTTTTTAATGGATGTGATTTTATTAAATACAGTGGGATGGGATGAGTGGAAGGTGATGATTAAATGAAAGTAGGTTTCATAGGATTTGGAGAAGTAGCATCAACCTTATCAAGGGGACTATTAGATCAGGGTGTCGAAGTTTTAACCTGTGTTGAGGGAAGAAGTCCTAAAACAGTGGATCTGGCAAAATCAGCAGGTGTTGAATTACTTCTAACTTTTCAAGAGGTTGTTGAATCTTCAGATGTCTTGTTATCCACAGTAGTCCCTGATCAGGCAGTTCACGTGGCAAAAGAAGTTGGCAAAAATTTTAAAGGAGTTTATGCGGATTTAAATAACGTATCACCATCCACGGTTAAAGAAGCCCTTAGTTACGTTAGCCCTGGTAAAACCACTGACGCTGCCATGATGGGTGGTATAAAAAACGGATTAAAAACACCCATAATAGCATCAGGTCCCGGTGCAGAGATTTTTGCTGAACTTAACCAGTATGGTATGAATATTGAGGTCATTGGTCTGGAGATAGGTCAGGCATCTGCTTTGAAAATGCTTCGCAGTGCATACACTAAGGGTGTTTCTGCCCTCCTTTTTGAGACGCTCTACGCAGCTTACCAGATGGATGTTGATGAAGTTCTTTTAGGCTATTTAAATCAAACTGAAGGGCCGTTTTTCCAGGAATCAGCCACTTCCCGCATTAAAAGTAGTGCTTTCCATGCTAAAAGGCGTGCGCAGGAGATGGACGAGGTTTTGGAGTTCTTATCATATTATGAGGATCCTCTGATGATACGTGCCGCTTGTGAGTTCTTCCACCTACTGCCTGCTAGAACTGGGATAATAAGGAAAAAACCCGCAGATTATCGGGAAATGTTTCGAGAAGTTGATTATAAAGGCGAATAGTGAAGAAAAGTCTTCTAACATCTCATGATAATAAATAAATAGGATTATGATCATATATTCACTTGGATAAAATATTGTAATTTAGTTATTCACATCCTGCATATTCGAGATCATTGGCCTTTATAGATTTAGATATCCTTTCAATGGACTGATGTGTTATGAATGGTGAAATGCAGGCTGAAGAATGCCAAGAACAACTGGATAAGCTTAATGGCAGAAAAGTGGTGGAATGTTCCTTCAAAACTTATGAAAATAAGTGTTGGAGGCTTTATATAGTCACTGATGAGGGTAAACTGGTGATGACATTCTGTCCAGATTGGACCTGCCCAGTGGTGGAACATCATGAAGCCCACCATGAAAAGATTTCCGATGATTTATAGGCATAGTTTGATTATTAGTTTAATAAAATAGTTTTCATACTATATTTTCCCCTCTTTTAGTTTACCCTACTTTTAATCTAATTCTAAACCCTCTTTTTCTCTTTACAAGTTCACCTTGAAGTGGAATAATCTGTGAATCCACCAACAATCGCAAGTATGTGGCCATTTTTCCAGGTAACTTGAGAGGGCTTTTCACTTTACGGCCAGGGGGTTTTAACTCACATGCCAGGACACCTCTCTTATCCACATAAAGATGTGCTTCCATCCCCTCATTTAAAGAGGACAATTCAAAACTCCTCAAGTGCAAGCCAGCATCAAAACTGTAGAGGGGTTCATCTCTGGTTCTGGATCCTTCCTGGAACTTTTCATGGGCTTCTGAACTGGTCAGTCCCTTCTCAACCATAGAGGCAACATACCAATCCCGTTCAATAACACGTTCCATGGTCTGGTCAGGGGGTATGATTCCCTGTTTTTCGTAGTTTTTAATAAGTTCGTAGATCTCTTTGCGTGTTACATCTTCCTCCACGCAGCTAAGTGCCAGCCGACTAAGCACTGGACCGTAACCAGCCTGGCGCAGGGAGGCCCAAACCTGATTTTCTGCCTGGTACCATCGACCCTGGATGATATGTTCCACAGCAGCTGCATTTAAATGGGCAGTGTTCAGGAGTTGATGACGGGAACTGGTGTTTAAACGCTTCAGGAGAACGTCAAGGTTCCTTGTTCCTGGGATTTCACCTTTTTCTATTTCTTCTTCTAAAATACGCACTGTTGATTCGGGTAAAACTTTGTTCACACTTCCAGGTATCTGTAGATTGTTTTCCAGGATTTCTCTGCGTATCAATCTGCCAGAGATCTTTTCACCATCAACTTTTCCTTCCTGTATAAAGTGAAATTTCATCTTTTTACCGAAACGCTGGTAGAGAAATTCATTCACTGCATACCACCTGATCACATTCCGGTTGGGTAGACTGCGGGGAATGCCACTGAATATTCCTTTTTTGATAAAGCCAGATGCATATCTTTTTATTTTTTTGGGATTAACTTCAGCCGCGTCAACATAATCAGTAACTCCATCCTGGATCATCATAGCAATCCTTATGGGGACGGTGTAGGCCATGGTCAGTCGGTGGTGTAGGCCTTCAATGGGTACGATGCGGTTTGCCCCGGCTTCCAGGGCCATCCTGCTCCTGGCCTCGAAACTGGCAAAAAAGGGGGCATGGTTGGCACTGTAGCCTTTGTTAAGGTATATAACCACTTCTGTTCCTTTGGCATCGGCAACTTCACGGGCCTTTTGTATGAGATCCACGTGTCCTAAGTGGACAGGGTCAAAATCAGCGCTTATTCCTATCAGAAAATTCACATCCTAAATTTTTAAGTATTTTAATGGCTTTATTTTAGATTTAAATAGGGTAAATTGGTTTTGCAAACGATATCAGTATATTCTTTTGTTAGAATTAAATGGTATATTATGTTGTATTTCATGGTAAAAAATAGTGTATGCTGTGTCAACCTCTTTGAATAAATAAAATAAATGAATTATATTTTCTCCATTATTAGGGACCCAAAGATTCCACCTAAAGCAGCTAAAATTGCTGAAGTAGCCGCCTCGAGTAGTGCATACACCAAAATGTAATATACTACAGCAGGAAATGGTGGTAGATTAAAATCAATTGTAATAAAGATTAAAATTCCCAGTATAAATCCACCCATCAATCCTGTGATAATTCCATTTTTAGCTCCATTTTTATATCCGTTATTTACAAGATATCCCACAATTACCCCTGGAATAAAAATACCTATAAAAACACCATACTCAAACATCATTTTAAAAATCATTCCAAGTACCACAACCAAAGCTACCCCCATAATACAATATTTCCAATTTATCATCTCATTTCCATCTCCATAATCTAAATAAAAAAACATCAGAAATTAGGGTTTCAATAATTCCACCTACAGCATCTAAAATTGACTGTAAAAAGTTTAGATTGTATGTTTTAGACTTTTTCTATGTAGGCCCCCTTAATGGATGGAACTGTTATACGTGAAGTCTCATCCTTCCCAATTAAAACAGGATAATCATATACTCCATAAATATCTAGACTGTCGCCTTCGTTATAGGGTATCTTACTTGAATATGTAACTACTATATAGGGATTGGGATAAAGATCAGGGACTTTAAGATGAATAAATGTAGTATTATCAAAATTTTCTTGTTTTTGCAGTAGTTCACCTTTCACCTTAACTTTAGTTCCAATTAATGATTTGGGATTTTCAAAGACTTGAGATATGTTCAGTTCGGTACAAGATGCTTTATATGTTGAAGCGTTTTCTTCAGAAATTGTGGGTATAAAGACGTCACTCTTCTGGATGGGAAATCCAATCGTTGTTACGTAAAAAAAAACAAACCCCGCGCCCGCGACCACAATAATCAGTAGGATTATTATTAAAATTTTTGATAGTTTCTCCAATTGTATCACCATTTTATTTTACCTTTAAAGATAAAATTTCTTCTTTAACCTTTTTAGCAGCTTCAAAATCAGGATCCAATTCCAAAGCTTTATCGATATATTTTAAAGCTTCTTCATTCTTATTTAAGCACATAAATATTTCTCCTTTAGTAAGCCAGAGCATCGGAAGTTTAGGATCGACTTTTAAACCCTTATCAACGTATTCAATTGCTTCTGAATATTTTCCCAGCTTTTTGAGTACATCACCTTTATTGTTCAATGTAACAGCTGATTTAGGGTTATATTTAAGGTTTTTATTGTAACATTTCAGTGCTTCTTCATCTTTGCCTAAATTACTCAAAGCAACCCCCTTCCCATTCCAAGCAGCATATAATTCTGGTTTTAATTCTAGTGCTTTATCGAAATAATCCAATGCTTTTTGGTAGTTTCCATCTTCAGCGTAAACTAAACCAGCTGTATTATATACCATAGCGTTGATTAACAGTTTTGATAAACTAAATATTTTAATTTCAGTCTTATATTTCAAATCTAAAGCATTTTTTATAGAGTAAAACGCTTCTTCAGATTTACCAAGCTTTTGAAGGGCAACTGCTTTGCCGGCCCAGGCGAGAGGGTTGTCATGGTCTTTTTTCAAAATTTCGTTAAAATAATCGGATGCTTCTTTGTATTTGCCACTCTCAACCATTTTAACGCCTTTTTTAAAATTAGAAATTTTTCCCCAGCTCGTATAAAAAGGCACTCCAAATAGGACAATAGGTAGTACAAATATCAAAATTATGGTAATTTGTTTTTCAGGTCTGGAAAATGGAAAAATGAAAACCAGATATATTAGTATCCCACAGAATACGAACAATATAATCAGGGGAATTATTCTATTTCTATATCCTTTATTCTCATTTAAGCCTGTTATTATTAGTATGATGCCAATTATGCCTAAAAGAATAAGAAACGAATCGTGCATCAGATGATAAAAAAATAAAGCGAAAATTATACAGAAAGAACCAACAATTAATTGTCCTGTACTCGCATCATTCTTCATCCAACCTATCCTCATATCAATAATCAATAAAGTGCTATTTAACTTTTTATAAAATGGATATTTAATCGTATTTCATCTGACAAAAAATAAAAAAAATAAGCTAAGCTAATGGAAACTTTCCATTCGATTAGATGTTCTTTTTCTTCAGTTGAAAGACATATTGGTAGTACAAAACACTAAATATTCATGTCAAAAAAGAGGATAAAGTACACATACGTATATGATAATTCCTATCATAGCACATTTCCTAAATTTATTTCCTTAATTAATCATTTTGGTCTGAAAGCGTCAACTGGACATTTATCAGTATCCATATCTCCAGGTACTTCCTTTCCAAAACAGTTTCCTTTTTTTTCATCCACAGATTCATAAAATTTACACTCATTACATTTAGGCATGGATTCACTCTCACTCTAATTACTTAACCTATATCCTTATTTTTAGTTAGATATTCCTATATTTTTAATAAATTTAAAACATCATAAATTTCATATTAAATATGATAAAAAAAGAGGGTTGGAGAAGGAAATCATGTTATCTGAAAAGAGAGATCTGGGGAAGATGAAAAAATCTGAGAGGGAGTATACTACCACCTACGGAAGCCGATACTTCAGTGAAAGCATCCCAAAATATGAGATCCCTGAAGAGGGCATGCCTGCAAAAGCCGCATATCAACTCATAAATGAAGAATTGAATTTGGATGGGAATCCAGTTTTAAATCTGGCCAGTTTTGTAACAACTTGGATGGAGCCCGAAGCAGACCAGCTAATCATGGGCAGTGTGGGTAAAAACTATGTGGATAACGATGAATACCCTCAAACTTCCAAAATCCAGGATAGGGTGGTTAACATGCTCGCACGGTTGTTTAATGCTCCTCAGGACTGCAAGTGTGTGGGAACAGCAACCATAGGATCATCAGAGGCTATTATGCTTGGACTTTTAGCCCATAAATGGACCTGGAGGAAACGTAGGGAGAAGGAAGGTAAGCCAACTGACAAACCTAACATTGTGATGGGGGCAGATGTGCACACGGTATGGGAGAAGTTTGCCAAATATTTTGATGTAGAATTAAAGCTCATTCCACTAAAAGATGATGTTTATACCATAAGTGCAGAGGATGTGGCTCAAGAAATTGATGAAAACACCATAGCCGTGGGTGCAGTGATTGGAACCACTTTCACCGGCCAAATGGATCCTATTAAAGAAATAAATGACGTGTTAGTTGAAATAAAAAAATCTAAAGGCTGGGACATTCCCATGCATGTTGATGGTGCCAGTGGAGGGTTTGTAGCGCCATTCATCTTTCCGGATATGGAATGGGATTTCAGACTGGAACAGGTGAAATCCATCAATGCATCGGGACATAAATATGGTTTAGTATACCCTGGAGTAGGATGGGTGATCTTTAAAGACAAATCAGACTTACCTGATGATTTAATCTTTGACATTAACTATTTAGGTGGATTAATGCCAAATTACTCCCTTAACTTCTCCAAGGGGAGTAACACCATAATCGCCCAGTACTATAATCTCATCAGACTGGGTAAAAAGGGTTATGCTGACATAATGAAGAACATGTTCAAAAACACATTATATCTAGCCAATGAACTTAAAAAATCAGGCAAATTTGAACTTATAAATAAAAATATAATTATACCCTTGGTGGCAGTGACATTAAAAGATGCGGATTACTCAGTATTCCAAGTATCCGACAAACTCAGGGAAAAAGGATGGATAGTACCTGCCTACACCCTTCCTAAGGATGCAGAGGATGTTGCAGTTTTGCGAATAGTTGTTAAAGAGAATTTTGGCAGGGACTTGGTTGAAATGTTCTTAGCAGATTTAATGGAAGTCTGTGATAAACTGGAAAAAGAAGGAGTTAAAGATGTTAAAGACCATGAAAACCCAACACTCCTGTATTGAGGGGCACTGTAAATTGAAACCATTGGGATTCATTTAGGATATAGAAGATTTAGGATTATAGAACTATTTTCCAATTTTTATTTTACTTTCTCTTTTCCAATTTTTTTTGGTTACAAAATTATTTAAAATATTGGAATGGGAAAATAATTATTTCATATTCTCTCTTTATAAGTTAATTCCTTAAAAAGTATGGTATATTTTGTTCCAGGAGTTTTATCTATTTTAAGAGTACCTTCAATCTGTTTTACTAAATTATTCACCAATCGCAGGCCAAGAGTTTCTGTATTTTCTGGCTGGATATGTGAGGGTAACCCCACTCCATTATCCAATACATGCAGTTTAAAATGATCGTTTATCTGGTTAAGCTCTATTTTGATCATTTTTTTGATATTCCTTTCAGATTCTGGGAATGCATATTTCAAACTGTTGGTTACCAGTTCGTTAATGATAAGACCACAGGGTATGGCAGTGTCAATATTCATTTTCACACCCTTAACTTCAAGAATATTTTCAATTGTACCCTCCTGCACACCGTAAGTGTAAAATAGATAGGATGTGAGTTTTTCAATGTAATCTTTAAAATCGATCCGGGTAAGACTGGGTGATTGGTAGAGGGTTTCATGTATCATGGCCATGGATCGCACCCGTCCTTGACTTTCTTTTAAAACATCCTGTGTTTCTGGTTCATCCACATGCTGACTTTGCAAGTTCAGAAGGCTGGAAATTATCTGCATGTTATTTTTAACCCGGTGGTGAATCTCTCTTAAAAGAACTTTTTTTTCCTTCAATGATTCTTTGATTGTTTTTTCCACGATTGAACGTTGTAATGCTATGGATGCCTGATATGCAATTGTTTCTATGGTTTTTTTATGTTCCAAGTGGCTGTCATTAATAAGTACGATTGTTAAAGCCCCGAAATTTTCACCATCCCCTGAAAAACCAACAGTATAAACTTTTCCAATATGTAATAGTTTTTCCAGGGTCTTACAAATGGGTAGTGGGATTTTTTGGTTCGTTAAATTATAAATACCATTTTTTGCTTCGGTTAATGTACCTGTCCGGTTTATCTTGAGATCTTCTTCATTCATCTCATCCAGGGGGAACTTCATTTTGTATAGATCTATTTTTAGAATACTTTCTAATTTTTCCAGGTATTTTTCCAGGCCAAAAGATTCTATTATATGAATATTATTCCCATCATGTTCTAATTTGCTGATAATTACATAAGAATCAGGTAGAAGTTTTTTCACAGATCTTCCAATAATTGAATAGATATTGTTGGTGTTAGTCTCTTTTACGAGTTGCATTACCACTTGATTGATTATTTCTTTCTCATGAATGGATTTTTCAAGATTTTGCTCAGCATTTTCCCTTTCAGTGATGAAACGGGCTTGCTGAACATTTTGATAGGCCATGGCGGATAATTGGTTGGCAAAAGCAAAAAGGGAGCGAGCAATATGTTCAAGATGGGATTTGGACATAACTGGAACTTCACGGAATGCTTCAATGTATTCTTCTTCATCTACCCCTATTTCACGGGCATAATCTCTCATCTCATCCTCGTTTTGTGCTTCATTACGGACTTGGCCGATCAACCAATTGGCGATATGTTTACCTCCAACAGTGATACTGGCACCGGCATCCCATAATCCACTGCTAAGGCATGGTCTGATTATGGGTCCTTCTGGATGGTGTTTACCGATGATGGCGTCGGATTTAAAGCAGTTGGCACGACCTATCTCTGTTTTTCTTATGATATCCTTGCATAAACGATGAAATTTACTTGGTTGGGTGATTGGTGTGCCATCGGGTTGGGTGATGATGGAAGCCACACCTGTAGCTTCTGCAAAGAGATCCTGTATCTCCTGGATTTCTTTTAGATTAAAAAGTTCATGGAAACCTATTTCTTCCCCATTATCCAGGGGTCTGCTGAGAGCAACAATCCTTTTTTCCAATGCTTCTTCTATTTGTTTACGTTGGGTAACGTCACGGGTAACATAGCCTATCCTGTATCCTTTGTTGGTTCTTATGGGAAATGCCAGTTGTTCTACGTATCTAAGTTTTCCATCTGGTGTCATAATTTCAGTTTTGTGGATTTTACCTAGAAATGGGGCTTTCCCGGTTTTCAAAGCTTCAAACTGGAGTTTTTTGATACGTTCTAAGCGTTGAGGGGTGTGGCGTTCTGATGGTGCCAGATCATATTTAACCTGCCAATATGCTTTACCAATCACATCATCTCTTTTAATACCAGTAATCAGTTCATTCCCTTTATTCCATTCAATTATATGTCCCTGTTCATCTAACAGGATGATGCCATCTAATGATTGCTGGATGAAAGTGCGAAATTTTTCTTCACTCTCTCGGAGTGCTTTTTTAGTCTTTTTGTTTGTAAAATCATCCTCTAAATTTTCATTATCCTCTTCATTTTCAGTTTTCCGTTTGTAAAGTGCCATGTTAATGGTAAATTTTAATTCATTAATATTATGGGGCTTATCATAATGTTTAAGGATATAACCATAAGGTGCACTTTTTAAAACATCTTTTAAAGTAGGATAATCAGGACTTTCAGTTAAATTGATTACTGGAATAATGGGAATATCTGACTTAAAATTTTTAGAAGTAATTTCACCCAGTGTAATGCCCGGATTGTCAAATTCAATATTTTTTAAAAAAAGATCATTTTTTGCATTTTTAGATGTTTTATCATTTGATTCTATGCAGAATACTTCATGACCTATAGATTGAAGGATAGGTATCAATTCAATGGTCTCATCATTGCTAATATCTACTAAAATTCTGGCCAATATTCCCCCTCACAACAGGCAAAAATTTTATTTATAATATTATTCTACATATCGTTTTTATTTTTTTTATATTAATATTTTTCTAATTATTATTAGATTTTAAATTATTTTAACCTATCATTTTGTAATTCAGAAGGTTATTACTAAATTCTTCTGATTTGGTGATGGTTAATCTCTTTTTTTGGATTTCTTCAAGCTCCATGATATTTTCAAAAAATTAGCTGTTGGTCTCATTTTATCAGAATATATAACCATTATCAAACAGGATATGTTTTATATGAGGTTTTTGTATGGGTTTTCAAGACTAACAATAAATTTACCAATATATGGTTCATCCACTCCGATCCGGTCATAATTTGGTTCTTTAGTGTCATAATTAAAAATAATGGAAACTATGTGATTAATTTAGTCGAATTTACTGAAAAAAACTAGTTATTTTTCTTAATCAGGAGAATTAAAACTCAGATACAGCCTATTTTTTTATCTGGATTATGTTTTGGGTTTTTAATATTGTTAAAATAGTAATTGCATGATCAATCCACTTAAAACATTCCTTTTTAATGGTTTTTTAAGAGATTAGTGGCGGATCTTGTCACATCCGAAAAGTTAACATCCGCTTCCCATCTTGCTTTACATTCACATTCTGTTTCTGGAGGGATAGTCTGGTTGATATTGGAGGCAATAATAGCATCTTTCAATTTTGAATTACATTTTTTACAATTGTAGGGTCCTCTGCGTGTTCCAAAACCAGCAGTATCCATTATCACCGGAATTTTAACTGAACTCCTCACCCTATGAATTATTTCCAGAGTAGTCCAGATCCAGGGGGGCTGATAAGAACCCCGTCTCCATAAAATCTCCATTAAAGTCCCTTTATGGATGGTAGATGGGCAGAAAGAAATCCTGCCAACTCCAACTTCCTCCGCATATTCTGCCGATTTAACTGCATCGTCAATTGCCTCCCTTTCTGAGGTTAAAACAGGTTTCACCAGTAAATACGCCTTCGACTGGATTTTAAAATCAGATTTCATTTTTTTAATGGTGGCCACAGCTTTTTCGAAGTCTTTTCGTGTGAATCCTTTATTTATTCTGTTAAGGCGGATGTTATCATCTGCACTTTCCAGTCCCATGGCTACTTCAAATATTTTATCGGGAATCAATGAACAACAACTCTTTAAAACTTCTTCATTAACGTATTCTGGTCGGGATTCAACTATAACTTCTTCAATATCGGAATATTCAGTAAGGATCTTGAAAATTTCTTTCTGAGCCTCTTCAGATACTTCTTCTCTGTTAAGGAAACTACCGGAAACAAAGATCTTAATGGCAGTTGGTCCATCAATGGCTTGTTTTTTAATCTGTCTTTCAAACTCGTTTTTGAAGATCTCCACCAGTTCTTCTGTTGAAACTTCTTGAAGTGGGGAGTCAGCAATGTAACTGCACATACTGCAACCCCCTGAACCGGAAAGTGCCCAGGCACATCCTGGAGTGGGCAGGACAATGAAAATAGTTTTTCCAGGTCCAGAGTACAACAGGTCTTCTCCAGACCAACTGGCAGCCAGTTGGCTGGGAGGTCTTGCATCTAACTTTTTAAGGGCTTTTTTTCTGATTTCTGGTAGCAGGTTTTCAAGGGGTTGCTGATTGTTCATGTGGTTAAAGTTATAGAATCCGATTAATATATTCTTGTAGTAAGAGTTTCGTGAATGGAATCTGTTTTCTACATTTAAGGTGAGAGAAGTTCAAAGATAGGTGAGAGAACTGGTAAGAAAAATAAAGGTCAAGTCAGTTTTAAACAAGCAGAAGTATGTTGATGATTGGTTTTTGTCAGGTTACTCAATCAATCCCTACTCTGGATGTTCTTTTAACTGTGTTTACTGTTACACTCGGGGAAGTAAGTATGGTGAGCATCAGGTTCCCGGTCTGGCAGTTAAAATAAATGCATCAGAGGTGCTGTTGAAGCAGCTAAAAAACAGGGCTCGTAAGAAGGAATATGGTTTCATAGCTTTTGGATCAGCTACTGATCCATATTTACCCGTGGAAAAGGATTTGAAAATAACCAGGGAACTTTTGATGATCATTTTAAGGTTTCACTTCCCAGTTCACCTGCTTACACGTTCACCACTGGTACTGAGGGATCTGGATATACTTAAAAAAATTGGTGAAAAAGCTATTATACCACGGGAACTTGAAGGAAAAACAGATACAGGGGTGGTAATCTCATTTTCTTTCTCTACTACTGATGAAGATCTTGCCAGAATATTTGAACCAGGTGCTCCTTCTCCACATGAGCGATTGGAAACCATGAAAAAATGTAAAGAAGAAGGTTTTAGAGTGGGAGCAATATGCATGCCTCTTTTACCTTTCCTTTCAGATTCTGAAGAACGTTTAGATGAGATGATCAGGAAAACAAAGGAATATGGTGCTGATTTTATCATGGCCAGTGGCCTGACACTTTTTGGTGAAGGACCCCAGGACTGCAAAACTCGTTACTATAAAGTTTTAGCAGAACATTTCCCAGAACTTGTAACGAAGACAAGGGCTATTTTTGGTAGTTCATTTGCCCCTTCACGTAAATATCAACAGGAACTTCATCAGAGGGTAGTTCGAATAAGCAGAAAGCATCAAATAAGGAATAAAGTCTATTAATATCTTTTATCAACACTAACTTTTTCGGCATATTCAGTCGAAGCAATCGTGTCTTCAATGGCCTCTTTTTCAGAAGTTAAAATTGGTTTCACGAAAAGATAAACATTAGACGTGGTTTTATAATTTTATCCATTCGATTGATGGCGTTTTTCCTAATATCTTGCATTTAGTTTTGAATTTCTATAGAATATACTTTGTATAATTGATATAATTTTAAATGATTCTTGATATTGGTTAGGGTAACCGAAACATTTTTATTATAGTTCGCTTATACGAACTATTGTGATAAAATGCAAACAAAAAATAAAATAATCCTTTTAAGAATAAGTTTTTGGACGGGTGCAATAATAGATGGAATTGTTGGAATTTCAATGTTGTTTCCTGGATTCTGGAGCACTTTTAATGGGCTGAATATATTAGATTCAACACCAGTACTCAACTATGCTTTATGGGTTGGTGCTCCACTCATGTTAGGATGGACCATGCTGCTACTTTGGGCAGATAGAAAGCCCTTAGAACGAAAAGAAGTTTTAATTATTACAGTTTTCCCGGTGATTTTAGTATTAATGGCCAATAATTTATTTGCTTTGACTTCACAACTTATAAGTTTTGAGAATATTATTCCTCAATTGGTAATTCAATCTTTACTGGTGCTGTTGTTCCTTTTCAGCTATTTTAATGCTAGAAATATCCATGACTGACAATTATTGATATTAAATTCAAATCATTAAATTTTTATTTTTGTTCGTGTAATCTAACTATATGGGTTCTTATATATTAAGAGTACAACAATCTCTTTCATTAATACACGGCGCTATAAATGAAATGATGGGATTACAGAAAGGTAAAAAGAATGAACTTTCCATGATTTCAATTTCAATACTTTATACATCGCATATTAGAAAAATAAGAATGAGAGACATATCTGAAATTTATGATATTTCTAAAAGTACTGCTTCAGGATATGTGGATAACCTTGAAAAAAAAGGATATGTCCAGCGTAAAAAAGGTGAACATGATAAACGTAATATTTACGTTGAACCTACTGAAAAAGGAAAAAGATGGATAAAGGAACATGAAAAGAAATTATCAGATTATATCGAAGAACATATGTCTAATTTAACATCTAAAGAACAGGAGAAGTTTATTGAGCTTTTATCTAAATTTACAAATTTTAAAGAATCATAATCTAATAATATTCAATTTTTAAATAATTTAAGGCTTTGTAGAAACCCTTATTTTTTTTTATTTGAAGTTGAGGTTTTTTGTAGATTTTTTTGTTAAAAAAATTTTTTTAGTTTTAGGGTTAGTTTTTT
>NZ_JAGGKL010000010.1:17500-20000 GCF_017873625.1 Methanobacterium petrolearium
TAGTAGAATATTATTTGTTTAGGATGTGGGGGATCTTTTCATTATCCAAAAATTGTATGTGGATTCTGAGAAAATTGTCCGAGCAGAGAATCAAGCTCGTTTAATAGCCCTTAATCAATCACTTAACTCATTTGAATTGAGTTATATTGATTATAAAAAAGCTGAAAAAGATGTTGAAGAGCTTGCCTCCCAGATTTTAGAAGTTTATTCACCGGAAAATTTAGAATCTTTTGTTTTTAAACCCATACCTAGGGGTGGTTTTATTGTTTTAGGGATGTTAGCATATGCACTCAACCTTAACCCATCTCAATTTGAATTTAACACCAATCCAAAACAGCCCATAATGATAGTTGATGATATTGCTCTCACAGGTGCCAGAATTGCCGAAATTTTATCTAAAAACAATTTTTCACATGTAGTAATTGCCCATCTTTATAGTCCACCACAACTTCGTAATGCCCTCATGGAAAATGAGCCATGTGTTAAAAACTGTTTTTCAGCCCATGATCTTGAAGATCACGCACCTCATAATTATATCGGTGATTACAGTTTATGGGAGAAACAAGTTTCTAAAAAGATGTGTAAACGTTATTGGATAGGACAATCAGATGTAGTGGGATTTGCCTGGAGTGAAACTGATTATTTTTTATGGAATCCAGTGACAAAGAGGTTGGAAGATGGCTGGAGGTTATTAGCTCCTCATAAATGTTTAAAAAACAAGTTCAATCTGGGAATATCATCCCAAAGAGTAGAAAAACAGGATATCAAACTTTCAGAAGATGTGGTGAGTGGAATATTCTCTGATGAAATCTTACTTTATCACCGGGAGACTGGAGAAATTTTTTCTCTTTCGGGGGTGGCTGCCATGATCTGGCGGGTGCTGATGACTTTGGGAAATGTTGAAGCTACAGTGAAATATTTAAAAGAATATTATGATGTGGAAGAGGATGTTTTGCGTCGGGATGTGGAAAAATACGTCAGTCATCTGTTTGAAACCAAGATATTAAAAAAAGAGGTGGATTTGTGAGTGGTGTCTGCGGTATTATAGATTTTAATAACCGACCAGTCCACCAGGAAACCCTAGAAAAAATGGTGGAATTCATCAGCTACCGTGGTCCTGATGGTATTAATTACTGGGTTGAGGGAAATGTTGGGATGGTTAACCTGGCATTAAACACCACTCCTGAATCATTATGGGAAAACCAGCCACTTTTAAGTAAAGATGAAAATCTGATATTGACCGCTGATGCTAGGGTGGATAACCGGGAAGAACTCATATCCGCACTCAGGGATAATGGCTACATCAAAGAGAAAAAACATACAGATGCTGATCTCATCCTAGCTGCATATGAATGTTGGGAAGAGTATTGTCCTAAACATATAATGGGGGACTTCACATTTGTATTATGGGATAGATCAAAAGAAAAACTGTTCATAGCCCGTGATACATTTGGGGCACGTCCATTTTTTTATTCTATTCAAGATAATGTTTTATATTTTGCCAGTGCAGTGCAGCCTATTGCCCAGACACTGCCCACGTCACCTTCCCTGAATATGCAACTTATGGATGATTTTCTGCACCGTTCTTTTAACTTATGGGCCTGTCAAACCATCTTCAATGGCATTTTCAGATTACCTCCTTCACATTTTTTAACAATAGTAAATGGTCAAAGAAAAAGAAAATTGTATCATGTTTTTGGACAGCAACCTAAACCCAATTTTTCGTCGGACCAAGAATGGATCGATGCATTTGGTGTTCTTCTTGAAGAGATTTTAATTAACCAGCTACGCAGCAATACACCTGTAGGACTATGGGTTAGTGGAGGTTTAGATTCATCAGCCCTGGCCTGTCAAATATATGATTTAAAGAAAAAACATCCAAATCTTCCTGAAATTAAACTAATTTCGTCAATATTTGAGGAAACACCATCTGCTGATGAAAAAGATTACTTTGACTTGGTAGCAGAATATTGTCAAGGAACACCAGTTAAGTATGTTGTTTCAGATGATTGTTGGCCTTTTGGTGAACTTGGAAAAGACGGAGGGTTTCCACTGGATGAACCCGAAATTTGGGAGTATCGTGGCCACAGTCAGAAAGTTATGAAAGCAACCAAAAAGGAAGGATGCAACGTATATCTTGGTGGAGGGGGCAGTGATGATCTTATAGGCACCAGTTTTTACCGTATTCCATCTGCTTTGCGTGATGTTAAGTTAAAAAATTGGAAACAAGAAGTACAATGGTTCCATGAAAAGGGATTCTCTTGGAAAAATTTATTTTTCAAAGCTTACTTACTACCATTAATTCCCCGTAATCTCACATACAAAGTTTCAATGCTCTGGAACAGGCGAAAATTGCCCTGGTTAAACCAAAATTACATACCATCCCATCTAAATCACTGTAAACTCGATGAAGAGTTCATCAATCCTAAAAATTTTGATAATTATGGGTTTGTGGCCTGTCAAATGTTGAAAAATCCTTGGCTTATATCGGGTTATGATT
>NZ_JAGGKL010000010.1:27500-91069 GCF_017873625.1 Methanobacterium petrolearium
TCATTGGGATCAATATTAAAATGGAAATAATTTCCCAGATCTTTTTTAAGATTTTCAAAACCCAGTATCTTCTGAGCTGTGCGGGGATGAGTCTCTTTTAACAGGTATTGGTCACTAAGAACCCTGGCCAAACCCACACCTCTCATGGTCAACATTTTCATCCCCCTGAAAGTCAAAGGCAGCACTGATCCATATATACGTATTTCACGTTCAGACTGACGGAAATGCCCACCAACCGAACATTCACAATCTTTTTCCAGACAACAACGCCCTTTAGGCAATGATAAAGGAGCATCAACTACAATCAAATATGGATTCACGGAATTAACTTTTTCTAAAATCTCTTCATCAGAATAAAGTGTACAGAGATCGATATTGCCTCTAATGGCCTTTCTTAGGTTTAAAACACAGATTCCTGTGGGATTATCACGTTTACCTGCTAAATCGATTCCTATGATTTTCATGGCTTAATTTTTCCTTATTGTATTAAACTGTTAATTTATATGTTGATATTTCAATCAAATTATTTTTTGCATATTGAATCATAGCTTCATTGTATTTAACACAGAAAATATAAATCAAATATTATTAAACATTCATTATAAAGTACTAATTTTATGATCATAAAGGATCCTTTCACCATATGAAAATCCTTTATAATTTATTTTCGGTGATTAAAATGGATAAAAAATCGGTAAAAAGAGTTTTAAACTCTGATGGGGGAATAGGGGAGAGTGAAGGTGTTGCTGTTGGTGAGATTATTGGCAGCGTGAAAAGAGCTTTAATTGAAACTCAGGAAAATATGGAATCTTCTGGGATGAAAATTAAAAGCATTCAATTAAAGTTGAAGTCAATAGCATCAGAGAATGCAGGGGCAGGAGTAACATTACAGATTCCATTGTTGGGAAAACTGAAAATCGGTTCAGACATTTCTGCCAAATCAGTTCAAACCATATTTTTAACCTTGAAAACTCCTCAAACTCGAAAAAAATCAGCCTATGGCTTGCTTGAACTGGATGAAAAACTTGCAAAAGGTATATTGACTCTTACTGAAGGAATAAAAGCCGCTGCTTGTGATCAGCCAATTCTTGAAATGGGAGAATCATCAATAGAGCTGAATTTTATTCTTAAAAGTGAATCTGACATATCTTTCCTAATTAAAGCAGGATTTGAATCAGAATTAACCAACACCCTGAAAGTTATATTTGAAAAAATTTAAAATAAAAATAGAGATGAATGAAATAATATAACATGGAAGATTGGAAAAAAATTCGTATATAAAACCATTGTTAAAACTGTTTTGTGGGAGGGAACATGAAAAAAATTGAAATCTTTTTGGTAGTCATAATTATTCTGGTTGCCTTAACTGGAGTGTTATACCAGCAGAAGGTTGAAAGTGAACAAAAAGCTGAACTGGTTTTGTTGGTTGATAAGGCGGTTCAACTTATTGATGAAAATGGCGAGGCAGCTTTTCCAGAACTCCGCAGTTCTGAATGGGTTCATAATGATAGTTACGTCTTTGTATGGCAGTTAGATGGTATTAGGGTTGTTTACCCTCCTGATCCAAGTGGTGAAGGTAAAAACATGACTGATCTAGTTGATTCTGACGGAAAACCAATTGGAAAACTGTTCATTCAAACTGCTGAAAATGGAAGTGGCTGGGTAGAATACATGTGGCCCAAACCTGGAGAAACCGCACCTTCACTGAAAATAACTTATATCAAAAAAGCAGAGTACCAGAATCAAACCTACCTGGTAGGTTCAGGAATCTATATCTAAGGGTTTATTTTTTTATTACCCTTTCCCAATTCTCTTTTTATCAATTTTTATATTAATGGAGTGTTTGATGGATTTAGAACATCAACATGATTTTAGAACCTTTCCAACATTTTCCCATAAATATCTTTCAATTTACCCTCGGATCTTTCGTAAACCATCCGCAGTATCAGTTCCGGGGTGCTCCTGGCGAAGTAGTTCATCTTAGGGGTACGATCCACAATCAGGTTGTAATCATTGTCAAGGCCCTTGGCTTCGATACCATCCACCCTTACATCTGTATTTTTAAGTATTTCCCTGGCCATGTGGGTTACAATAATGGCAAAAGATTCAGAATCCTGGATGAAATTTATGAAGCTGGAAATGATCTTCACTGCTGCTTCAAGCTCAGTAATTGCCTCTAACTCATCTAACAGGATTAATTTCTCTTCTTCCCTAACAACTATTGGCATGAACGTGCTTAAAAACGATTCAAATGCTCCCGCATCCAGAGAACGTTTTTTACTGAAAAAATAAAGCTCGTCAACCAGTTTCACCCTGGCTTCCCTGGCGCAGACAGGTAAACCCATCTGACTCATAATACTGATCTGTGCCAAAGTCTCCAGGAGAGTGGTTTTACCTCCACTGTTGGCACCGGTAAGAAGAACCACATTATCCGGTGATTTGAGGGAATAGTTGATTCTCTGCACATGCAAAGGATCTTCAAGTGCTAAATTGAGATGTAAACCATCCTTAAAACTGAAACCATCACTTAAGAGTGGGTCATGTAAGTCGTAAAAGTAGGCGAAACACCCCAGAGTAAACTGGTAGTCAAATTCCAGTATTTCTTTGATCTCAGCTTCAACATCCCTCCTGATCACTTCAAGTTCAGAAGCAGCATTAACTCTATTTTCAAAAGATTTAACCTCTTGTTTCCCAATTTCCTGCTTTTTAACCCTTTCCAATTCTTGTTCATCTATTTCAAGAGGATATTTCTGGATAAAAGGATCAAAACCAACACCAGTATCTTTTTTAATATCATCAATAGTATCTTTCAGGATATGGTTGAATATCTCCTGGATTTTAGGGGGCATGCTTTTGTTTAGGAGATCTAAAACCTCTTCGCCAGACAGGTCAACCTTTTTAATGGCATCTTCTAATCTTTTATCTGCTTTTTCTTTGGCATGGTTTACAGCATCATCAAATAATTTTTCATCCAGATCAGAAGATTCCAAAGATTTCAATATATCTAAAACATCTCCCAAAACAGATTCATATCCAAGTATCTTCCTTATGTTTAGAATGTTCTCTAAAAGAACCTGGTTATCTTTATAATATGATAAAACAATTTCTGGAACGATTTCGAAATCTTCAACATCTCCGTTAACCATGGTCAGGTTAGATGTTTCCTCCAATTCCAGAACACCCTCTCGGTATACATAAACCACCAGTTCGAATTCATCCAGACTTCCCACTTCACTAATACTCAATATCTGTGCGTGCTGATTAAGCCCACCATCCATTAAACGGGTGTAATCATCTCTAGATTCAACTAAAATTGCTTTAGAAGTGTCATATTTTGGTTTGGATATTTTAGTAAAATCCACATTTTTCAATAGATTCTTAAGATCATCTATGGGGAGCTGGGAAACCCTTTCTTTGGCTTCCATAACCATTTCCAGATTTTTCTTGATTTCATGGGGATCTTTACTTGGGCTTAGGAGAAGAACCCGGTTTCGGGCGTAGTCGGTGCTAGCATATTGTATCATACACTGGATAATTTCCTCGTAGATCTGAACGGATCTTTCTGTTTTCAGGAACTCTTCAGTGGGATTGCCCAGAACTGTGTTGATGATCTCCACTGCCCGACGTTGACTTATTCCCTCCATATTCGCCAGCCGATACACTTCATAATTATGTGCAGAGCGCAGGAATTCCTCCTGGCTACCGAAATGGTTTATGATCCTTGAGGCTAACTTATCACCTATGCCTTTAATCTCACGCAGATCCAAATGTCTCACCGGTACTGATTCACCCTCATGATCCCGTTAGATCATTGAGTTAAAGTGAAATCGTTTAATTTTTGTGAATTCTTTAACTTAAACTTATTTGAACTTTTCCTGGTTTTAACTTTGCTCTTTAAGATATAAACCATGATCTGAGAGTTATAACCCTAACTCCAGAAAACCTTCAAAAAATGTTATAAAGCTCAGTTTAAAATATTAGAATAAGTTTTAAGGGGATATTCAATCAATGAAAAAGGACATATGATCTTATCAATAAATCAATCTCTTAGGAAATTTTATTAAAGATTTTTTTAAGTTAAGGAATGAGTCTAAATGGAACTTATAACATATATCTTAATTCTTGTTGCCACAGGCACATTTGTAGGCTTTGCTTCAGGTCTCCTGGGAGTGGGTGGTGGTTTCATTATGGCACCTGTCCAGTTCTTCCTTCTCACGTCAATGGGCATAGATCCTGACACATCCATAAGGATTGCTTTTGCCACCAGCCTGGCAGTAATCCTTCCCACAGCTCTAAGCGGAGCCTATGGTCACTGGAGACGTGGAGCAGTCCTGGTAGTTCCTTCCATCTTTCTGGGAATATCTGGATTATGTGGGGGCATCATTGGTGCAGGAATAGCAAGTAACATCTCAGCAGCCATATTAAGTTTTATATTTGGTTTATTAGCCCTATTCAGTGCATTATGGATGGTAGGCTCCAAATCTTCTGAAACAGAAGAAGGAACATCTAATTCAAAACCAACTTATGTTTTCTGGGGATTTCTGGGAGGTTTTTCTTCAGGACTTCTGGGGATTGGAGGGGGAGTGGTCATGGTTCCCATACTTAACATTCTCCTTAAATTCCCAACTCACAAAGCCATTGGAACCTCCACAGCCTTCATTGTCTTTGCATCCATTGGTGGAATAATAACCTACATCTTCACAGGCATGAACGCCACTGGACTGCCTCCCTACTCAGTGGGATACGTTAATTTAGTTCAATTTGTGGTTTTGGCGGGTTTCAGTATACCTATGGCCAGGGTGGGTGTTAAAACCGCTCATAAACTTTCTGCTAAAAAGTTAAAGTACTTATTTGCCATCCTCCTGACATACATAGCCTTGAAAATGATAGGAGTATTTGAATGGCTCAATTTACCGTTTTAATCCATAAACTATTTTTTACCTTTTAGATCTATTTTTACATTTTTAGTCCAATTTTTATTTTAAACAACATTCTATTCTTTTATTTAAAACAATATTTTGTCCTTTCAAACAATATCATTTCATGTTTTCGATTATTAATCTTCTTCCACACCCCTCAAGAAGTTTCCTGTTGTTATCCCACCATTTGATATCTTTTTAACCCTTTTTTTAAGGTTGTGCAATTTGTTATCCTGATGAGGATCACCATGAATGCTTAATTCTAAAGCAGTCTGGTAGAGTGAAAACATTTTCCAAGCATAATCAGCTGGTTTTCCCCTGGAATCAATCACCAAGCTATCAAAACCTATCTTTAAAAGGAGGGGAAGGTAATCAATAAGGCACAGTTCCACAGAATTCAGAACATGAGTGCGACATTCATCATCAATTTTCACAGGGAATATCCTGTTTTTAGGGTCTTTTATTCCTAAAAATTGATGTTGTCGATCTTCAAGGGATTCTCTGGGGAGAATTTTGTCCTTTAAGATACAGGAAAGACAATCTTCACTTACCATGGCTTCCATGTTTCCCTGAACTAAGAATTCAAATTCATGTGAGGGCAAATCACTTGAGTTTAAAATCACCTTTTTTAACTCTTCCTTGGATAGTTCCGGGGATAAGGTAAAACTTTCTAGAAATGGGGACAGTTCATCCACAGTCAGGTGATTCCAGATGTTTAAAGCTCCTGATCCATATAACTTCACAGAATCAAAACCATCCTTTAAAGCCCAAAGAGCCCCCAAACCTCCAACCATCACGCCAGAAATTGTTTTCTCAGGCAAATTTCTAAGAAGACTGGCTGCTCCTTTAACATAATTATTATCAGTAATATCTGGCCATTTCCAGATTAAATCAGATTTGTAAGTTCGGGCTAATGATGATGCTTCTTTTAAAAGCAAAGCCATATTCTCAAAATAGATTTCATAATTTACATCCGGTTTCAAGCAATTAAAACCCTTATTTAAATTGTTATCACATTTTGAATTCGTTATTTTTGGTTGGAAATATATTTTCCCACATCCTGCTTCAAGAACAGCTTCCAATGCAGGAATAGAATCCACGTAAACAGTTAATATACTAGGGGGGTGAGGTTGTTTTTGGAGTGGTTTTTTATTTTCTTCCTCTAATTCCCTCATTTTCCATTTTTCTGTTGTTTTTTTACTTTTTCTTACAAAATCCTTTTTAAAAGTCGACAAACGTTTTTTTGCACATTTTATTTCATCTGAAGGCAGTTGATATATAGTTAATATTTTTTCCTGGACTTTTTCCAGCATCTGTCTGCGTAAATGATTTAAATTACCTATGGGGGTGAATAGATTTCCAGGATAATCCATCTGAATGTTTCTGATAATGAAGGGTGTACCCCCTGTTTTCCTGAGCTGATTGATAATTGTCTCATGAGAAAGTGGTTGTTTTTTTGCTTTTTCCATAGAAAAATCGGCTTTATACTTAACTTCCATGTTTTTTAGTGAAGGTTCCACCACATATACATTGATTAGGGGAATCAGTTCAGAGTTCAATGTTATCTCCAGGTCCAGTGGAATTTTTTGGGGTAATTGTGGATTATTCATTATTTCCTGGGCCCTATCAATCAGAGATTTTCTCCGGGTTATGAACACTTCACTTCCCACTTTAACTGGTTTGTGCAGTTTTAAAAATAGTTTACCCTTCCTGATTTCAGGGGAATGGTTAAGTACAGTTCCCCAGAGATCAACTTCATCACTTTTTTTACCTGGCTGTTTAAACAGGATTCCGTCACCCTTTTCAGGTTTGAACATGCTTTTGATGGTAATAACTGTTTTTTTGTCGTGCTTATGGTAATTTACAACTTTCCCCAGGAATAAACCCCGGTTACCCGGCCTGCTTCTTCCCATCATTTCCTGGTTAAGAGCACCCAGGAGCCAACCTTTAGTTAAACCCCGGTTGAAACACATTTCAAGTGTTGAAAGCTCTTTTTTCTGCGGTTTCCATTTTTTCAGGGCAATCCTGTCAAGTGCTTCCCTGTAGATTTTAACCACGCTGGCCACGTATTCCGGAGGCCTCATCCTACCTTCTATTTTAATTGAATCCACAGGTGCCTCTGTTATCCTATCCAGATGGGAATATATTGCAAGGTCCCTGGTTGAAAGGAGGTAATGATCTTTTAAGGGTATTTCCTGGTGATCTTTATATTTCCCGTACTTATCGGTTTTTGCCAGGATGAGCTGATAGTTTTTACGACAGGGCTGGGCGCACGTACCCCGGTTACCACTCCTCCCTCCTATGAATGAAGAGAGGAGACATTGTCCTGAATAGGAATAACAGATAGCTCCATGGGCGAACACTTCCAGTTCTATCTTTCTGGAAAGCTGGCAGGCGGTAGCTTCAATATCTTCCAGATTCATCTCCCTGGCAAGTATAACCCTTTTGAATCCATTATTTGCAGCCCAAATAACTCCCTGGGGGTTGTGGATTGTCATTTGGGTAGAACAGTGCAGGTCCAGGTCAGGTACAAGTTTTCTGGCAAGTTGTGCCACACCCAGATCCTGCACAATCACAGCATCCACTCCCCAAGAGTAGAGTTGCACAAGATAATCAGCCATCCTGGAAACTTCAGTTTCCTTTATCAAAGTGTTCACAGTTACGTAAACCTTAACACCACGAAGATGCGCGTATTCCAATGCCTTTTCCAGTTCAACTGAGCTGAAATTCTGGGCAAATTGTCTGGCACCGAATCTTTTACCGGAAAGGTAAACTGCATCTGCTCCTGCATTTACAGCAGCTTTTAAAGCTTTCATGGAACCAGCAGGGGCTAAAAGTTCGGGTATGTTGATTTTTGACATTTATCCTCGAATGATTAGTGTTGATTTAGTAATAAGTTTATCTAAGGACGGGAACAATTGACTACTCAAATCCAATACACGTTCAATAGTTACTCAACTTCAATACAATTTCAATAGCTACTCAACTTCAATACAATTTCAATAGCTACTCAACTTCAATACAATTTCAATAGCTACTCAACTTCAATACAATTTCAATAGTTACTCAACTTCAATACAAGTTCAATAACTACTCAAGTTCAATATTTATTATATGGGCAAATTATATAATAAAATTCTACAATAAATATGCTCAAGTGAAAATATGGAAACAGAACAGCTCTTAAAAACTTTGAAAATAGTTTTAATACTGGCACTTATCATTGGAATCATTGGGGCGGTGTTCTACCTGGTTTATGGTTTCACCATCCTTTGGCAAGCAATGGCTGCCGGCATTATTACTGGTTTTTTACTGATCCTGGTTTTCATCTTCCTGGTTTTAGCACTCTATTTGTATCTGAAATTGGCACTGATTAAACGTGAACTTAGAAAATGCAGGGAAGAACTAGGGGATATGGCCAGGAAATCTAAAACGCATGATGATGAAAGCTGATTCTATGAAAGAGTAATTAAATTAGCTGTATTGTTTTTAGTATAGTGGATATTTGGTTATTTGATTTGAAAAGATAATTAAGTGTTATTATGAATCCTTATCTTGAAATTTTAAGACCAGGGAATGCGGTAATGGCGGTTATTGCCATTTTTTTAATGGCAGTAATCAGCGGCCAGTTCACCTTAGAAGCTTTAATGGCAGCGGTAGTGGTTTTCCTGGTTACTGGTGCCGGAAACAGTATCAATGATTATTTTGATCACAAAATAGATGCTATTAACAAACCAGAACGCCCAATTCCTTCTGGGAGAATTGCCTTAAAAACAGCACTAATTTATTCCATCTTATTGTTCATCACTGGAATAATTATAGGCTTCTTGATCAACTGGCTTCTGGGATTAATCGCTCTTTTAAGTTCCCTTTTAATGATTTATTATGCTAAAGATCTGAAAACAAAATGTTTCATTGGAAACATAAGCATTTCATTTTTAACAGGGTTTTGTTTTGTTTTTGGAGGTATAGCTGTGGGTCAGATCCAAATTTCAATTTATCTGGGGATCTATGCCTTTTTAATGACCATGGCCCGGGAGATTGTCAAGGACATGGAAGACCTTGATGGTGATAAAAAAGAAGGTGCCACCACTCTACCCATAGTCTACGGGAAAAGAACATCTGCAATAATTGCAGCGGGTTTCATGTTAATTGCAAGTTTAACCAGTCCTGTACTCTATTTTATGGACATATTCAACATATTCTACCTTATAATTCTCATAATCGCCATTGTTATTTTTGTTGCAGGGGCAGTGTCCATATTGCATGACCAATCCCTAAAAAACACTAGAAAAATATCTAAAAGAATAAAAATTGGGATGGCAATTGTATTCCTGGCATTCGCCCTTGGTTCACCATTTTTAAGTTCATTATTCTGAGTTTATATTATTTTTAATCTTAGTTATTCATTCCCCATATTCAGCTATTAATTGAGGATTGGTTTCATCAGAATCATGCTTGGTTTTGTTACTTTCACCAATGATATAAAGATATATACGTTCTTTTTTATCTACTTTCACTGGTTTCCATCCTTTAAATTTCCATACATATGACACAATCCGGGTTCCTGGTTCAAGTTCTTCCTGGAGTTTTTCCTTTAAATTTTCATTAGTTTTTCCCCAGAGGAAAAGGATTATCACCGTGGCATGGTGGATGTTCTGGTGGAACAGGTTACCCCAGATGATTTTCACATGATCCTGAAGTCCCATGTTCCTGATCTTCAGCCGGGACCAGAACACTCTTAAAGGATCGGCTTCAACCCCCACTCCCCATGCATGGTATTTTTGGGCAGCTTCGATAACTATGCGACCGTCACCAGAGCCCAGATCATATACCACGTCCTCATCACCAACTTCTGCTATGTTAAGCATCCTTCTAACCACTTTCATGGATGAGGGGGAGTAGGCAGCACCAATTGCCAGGGGCCATAGCATAGAAAATGCAATGATCACAATTATAATGAGACTTATTGGAATTAAGGTGAATAGAGTTATAACCAGGTTTCAAACCCCCATATATTATTCAATTAATTTTTTTTTCAATGTAATTGTTATTCATACCAAATCTTTATTCAAATACATGGGCATCAGTCAATCAGGTGTCTGTTAAAATCAACTAGACAAATCAGTATTAGGCAGTTTATTAATATAAAATACTGGCATTTAAATTGAACATTAAAGATAATGGAAAGGTTAAAGATAATGGGTAAAGATCAGATAATACTCCCCCCCCCAAAGAGGTAGGTTGTTATGGTTAAAGATAATCTTTTGAAAAATAAAATGAAGATAAAAATCGTTGAAAACGGTCCGTATATTGTTTCAGGTGGTGTTCGGTTATATGAGCAAATCATAATCACAGACGAGGCCGGTCACACCAAGGATCTGGTTGATGAACAGGAAATAAGCACCATGGAAACCTACAATCTCTGTCGTTGTGGTCAATCAAAGGATAAACCATTCTGTGATGGAACACATAATGATATTGATTTTGATGGCACGGAAACTGCTAGCAGAAAACCTTACATAGAAAAAGCCGAGATATTTGAAGGCCCCCAGCTAAGATTAACTGACGTCCCGGAATTCTGTGATCACTCCCGATTTTGCCTCCGATCTGGGGGAATCAGGAAACTAATACAGGAATCAAACAACCCAGAAGCTAAACAGACTGCCATAGAAGAGGCAATGATCTGTCCCTCTGGAAGATTGGTACTCTGGGATAAAAAAACCGGAAAAACATTTGAAAACCAGTTCGAACCTTCCATAGTCCTGGTGCATGATGATCAAAAAAGATGTCAGGGTCCGATATGGGTGAGGGGTGGAATACCCGTAGAATCGTCTGATGGCACCCAATATGAAACCCGTAACCGTGTAACCCTCTGCCGTTGTGGAAAATCAGAAAATAAACCCTACTGTGATGGCAGTCACTGGATGACAGCCGAAGAAAAACTGAAGTTCAGGAAAAAGTGGGGTTTGGATGAAGAATAATTGTAAGATGCCAATCAATTTAAATCAGTTTACAGTTTTTCCTGTTTGATAGGCCATCAAATACCAGAAGATAAACAATTTTCATCATCATCCCTCTTATTTATTAATTCAATATGTGTAATTGTTAATTTCATAAAAACACTCTTACTTCCAGATAATTTCACAAAACCCTAATTATCAGATATCAATGCCCAGATTAATATTTTACTGATAAGTTCATAAACAATTAATTGACTATCTGAATTATAGACTATCTGAATAATACTAATGTAACATGAGGATAGATGGAACATGAATCGTTTATGGGGATATTTAAGTGCATTACTGGTGGCACTGCTCTTTGGGATCTGGTTTACTCTGGATAAAACCTTACTTGGTTATCTACATCCTTTGGCTCTTGCAGCCATGGTTTACACCCTGGCAGGTGCCTTCCTGTTTTTGATACGTGTATCTCCTTTACACGACAAAATTCTGGAAATCCTCCACAGGGAGACTAAGGTGGAAATCAACATCTCCCGAAGAGATTACTTAACCCTATTTTTAACAGCCATATTTGGGGCTGTGCTGGCCCCTGCATTATATCTGAATGGTTTGAATCAGATAACTGCAGTTAACGCTGCTCTTTTAGCCAATTTTGAAGTGTTGTTCATTATTATTTTAGGAATATTCTTCCTTAAAGAAAAGGTTAAACCAAAAGATATACTTGGTTTTGGTTTTTTAATGATAGGTGCGATTTTTTTAAGCACTAACAATCTTCAAAATCTTTCATTTGACCAGAATTTAGTGGGCAGTCTTCTGGTGATCGCTTCTGGTTTTTTCTGGAGCCTTGACACCATTTTAACCAAATTTTTGAGTAACAAAAGGGACGTATTCTTTCTCACTGGCCTTAAATGTTCAATAGGTGGATTAATTTTATTTACTATTTCGTTTTACCTGGGATTGAGTTTCACCCTCCCTGTGAATATGATCCCACTTTTATTATTCATTGGTCTGGTTTGCATGAGTTTTTCCATAGTTCTCATCTATCTGGCCATAAGAGAAATTGGATCCACCCGTACCGGATCTATTTACTCCACTAGCTCCCTCTTTGGGGCGTTTATAGCTTTTTCAGTGCTTGGAGAACCATTAAAAATAAGTCAATTGTTGTTTGGGGTGTTGATGTTTGTGGGTATACTAATATTATACAAAAATGGGGATGAGACTTAAATAGAATTGATGAATATTCATAGGAAAATACCTAAATTTAATCTAGAGGACAACATGTTATCTACAATTATAAACAGTGCAGAATCATTTATTATTAGTAATGTGTCTTTAGCAGTCTTTTTAGGCTGTATACTGGAGCAGATCATAGTCCCCATCCCAGCCAGTTTGATAGTTTTAACTTCCACCTTCCTGGTCATGCAGGGAGCTAGTTTTTCTCTTATGAATTTAGGAACCTTAATCGTAAAAATAGTCATTCCAGCATCACTGGGAATAACTGTAGGATCTTTAGTATACTATGTCCTTGCTTATAAGTTAGGAACACCTTTTATTGATAGAACAAGCAAATATTTGGGTGTTTCAGTGGAAGATGTGGAGAAGATCGGAGAACACATCAATGAAAATCGTTACGATGATATTTTCATGTTCATTGCCAGATGCCTCCCCATCATTCCGGCCATAGTTATTAACCTGTTCTGTGGGTTAATCAAATACGACATCAAAAAATATCTCATAACAACCTTTTTTGGGTCTGCAGTGCAGATATTGGGTTGGGGGTTACTGGCATGGTTCTCTGGAAACATTTACCTGGCTTTAGAGGCTAAAATATCCTTTTTAGGTAACGTGGTGCTGGTGATTATTGTATTGGCAGTGATTGGCCTTATTATTTACAACAGAAGACAAAGTAAAAAAGAGAATAATTGATGGGAGATTAAAAGAATAATCTGAAATATCTGGACTAGAAAGTGGGTTTGAATTATTGGAAATAATAGGGGGTTAATTAGATCATTTCAGTGGGATGGAAAATTTAATTTTTTCTAAGATTATCAATTTTAGGGTAACTTTCAATCATTTAGGGTTATCCAACCATTCCATAACTTCTTCTACGATTTCTTCAGATATATCCTCGATCCAGTCCTGTTCACTCCAGGTGCACACATCTTCCTCTTCAATATCTCCCACAATATCTTCCACACGGTCCTGATCTGTATAGTCACCAACAGTTGACTCGCAAAAACTGAACTCTTTATCATGATTATCAAAAGTCACATCCCAATTTTTTGAGTCCCGGAGTTCCCAGAACCAGTAATAATTTTTAACAGCTTCTCCCCGGGAATTCTGTTCACTGAATGATTCTTCTTCCTCATAACCGACAATTAGGATAGTGTTATCTTCGAGGTAGATGTGTTTCTCCCAACTGTCCCCTTTTCCGGGTGTTTTTTCCAGTTCAGTTTCTTCAATCTGATCTATTAGCTCACTTTTATCAATCATTTTTCATATCCCCCTGATGCATCCCTATTGATGAAACTTGAATGGTAATTTAACTACATATATGAAATTATGCACTTATCCTTATTTTAATGGATCGTTTCATTCTAATGATAGTAACAACCCACTGAATTGGTGGTGAAAATCAATAAATGTGTCATTTTTGTAATATTTTAAAACCCAAAAGACAACTGTGATTTATGCTCATAATTACTTAAAAAAACTCGAAAACAATTACATATCATTAATAGTTGTTGGTTATCCTATTAGGGGAATATAACTTGTCAGAATTCCTGTGTTAAATGAAAATTCTCCAATAGGTGCCAGGAGTTGTTAGGAATAAGTTGTTGGCGTATAAGCTAGAGAAGTGAGGATAGTGTAAGATATATTTTTCAATCTCAAATCAGATAATAAAATGCAAATCTTCCATACAAGTAAATAACTCAATCTCCAATCAAATAGGTAAATATCATATTTAATTCAATAGATAAGATCAGTTGGGCTGGTAGCTCAGATGGGAGAGCGTTGCCTTCGCAAGGCAGAGGCCGCGGGTTCAAATCCCGCCCAGTCCATTTCTCACCACCATTCAATTTCTGGATTTTTTTTGTTGAGGGGGGGTAATTGGGGGGTAATCTGCAAATTGAAGGTTTAACCGGATTTATGGATTCATTGGATATTAAGCATCTTTTTCATCCAATTCATCCAGAATAATGTTTATTTCATCTTTTGCATCATCAATGGTGCCTGCGGTATTGATAATATGCCATCCATTGGCCAGTTCAAGTGCCTTTTTCCTCACCTTAATGAGATCATCCATATTCTCAAACATTTCCTTACTATCACGTTGTGACATCCTCTGAATGGATTCTTCTGGTTTGAGATCCAGAAAAAACATATATTCTGAGGTGGGCAGGATCAGACAAAAAAATTTGTAAAGAATTTTGGCCAGGGGAAGGGGTAAGTAGGCTACTCCCATCAGATAACGAACCATGATAATATTATCTGCGTTTTTGTTGTATTTTTTTACAGAACGAATAACATCCATTGCATAATAAACCGCTGCTTTAATTTTATTAATTTTTCCTCTGCCAAGCAGGGCTTTTTTAGCCTTCTGACCATAGGGATTATCAGGGGAAGGGTGTTCCCTTAGAATAACACTTTCACCGAGGGATTGGTATTTTTTTTGGATGAATTGGGCTTGGGTGGTCTTACCAGACCCATCCAGGCCATCAACAATGATAAAACGCATGTTAATCCACTGTGATTTTTTTTACCATCTCTTTATTCGATGGTCTGTTCTATGCTGCCAGTCACTTTTAGTCAGATTATGGTGCTACTGCCAGTCACTGTTAGTTAAATTATGATGTTTTACACGGTCAGTAACTTTCAGTCAATATTATGTGATTTTACACGGTAACAATTCTAGTCAAAATGTGTTCTCTATATTGTCAGCAAAATATAAGAAATCACTGCTGAAAAACAGGCAGTCAAGTTATCCATACCCTTGGGTGTCACTGCCTCAAATATAGTGGCCACCAGAGCCACAATGGCAATTACAGTTATGTTGATAGGAATGCCATAGTAGACTAAAACTATCCATAGGGCAGCTATAAGCACTAAAAACATGGTTAAAGAGCCTTCCAGGCTTTTTTCATCTCCAGATATGTTATATTTTAGTTTGCCGTATTGTTTCCCAATTAAAGCAGCCATACCATCTCCATAGGACATGGCAGCTATGCCCACTGCTATAATCCAGGGTTGGTCAAAGAAGATCAATGCCAGCACAGTCCAGGATATAGAATAGTATACCAGACCTAAACCATGGCCTGAAGTGGAAATCCGGTCCTTGAATTTTAAGGGAGAAGACGGACTCATTAGAAATGTTAAAATAATAAATGGAGCTGCTGCTAAAAATGCCATAACCCATCGAGATGTGAACACAGGCAGAATAAAAAGGATATTACCCACCATAATATGCAGAAACTTCCTGCTGAAGTTCGGATACTTTTTGAGTACTTTTTCAGAGATGACCAAGAGTAAGATCACATAACCATAGACCAATGCCAGTCCTATTATGTCACCGGGTTCCATGAATCTTTAGTACTTTTTTAAGGTATAAGACAATTTCCATATTGTTTGCAAGTGGGAAAGTGTCTTTAACTTTTATTATCCATATTTTTTATATACATTCTCATCACTTCACGCAATTTTTACTACGTTTGGGTGGATTATGGGGGAGGGAGGTAAAACCCACACATTGGTTGAATTATAATTTATAACGTTTAAAATATATTGGATTCAACACACCCTCCCTGTTTTAGAGGGGTGAATCTTATTAGTTAAGCCGTCATAGGAATATAATATGTACATCTGTTTAGAGGGAATTGATGGTTCAGGAAAATCAACACAACTGGAACTTTTAGGAAAATGGTTAGAGGATTGTGGCCTCACTGTAACTCGTATCCGGGAACCCACCGATTCTATGGTGGGAAAATTAATCAGAAAAATGCTTAAAAGCCCGGATGCAAAGGATGAAAGCTTTCAGAGGACATTAGCTCTCCTTTTTGCTGCGGATCGAACCTTACTCATGGATCATATTCAAAAAGAGGTAGATATGAATCGAATAGTTCTAAGTGACCGTTCTTTTTACTCCAGTTTGGCCTACCAGAATGGTGAAGAATGGATCGCGCAGATAAACCATTATGCTCTAAAACCAGACCTGGTGATACTCTTGGATCTGGAAATAGAAACCGCTCTAACCAGATGTGATGGTTCAGACAGCTTTGAAGAGAAGGATTTCCTGGATGAAGTACGTAAAAGATACCTTAAACTGGCAGACCAGCATGGTTTCATGGTGGTAAATGCCAATAATGGTGTTAATAAAGTGCATGATGATATAAAGAGGATAGTAGCCCCCAAACTTGGCATGTGCATATAAACCTAAGCTTAGCCTATGCATATAAAAAAAATTGGATAATAACACAAAAATTGATCGATTTTTAAATCAATCTATCAGCAACAATCGGTAAGTAATAATTATGGGAAGGGAGATACTGAAATTGAATAAATAAGGATTAAATTAGTTTAAAAATTCTTTTAAAGTTTATTTAGCGTATTTAATCCTCTTTACCGGTTTCCAATTCTTTCAAACGTTGATTCAATGCTTTTACAATATGGTCCTGGGCATTTTCCAGGTTTTCCTTTGTACCGTAAAGTATAGGGCCGTCATCAGTGTTTTTGAGTTCCAGGTCAAATTTAATTATAACTTCAGCCATGATCCTTTCAGTGATTCCTGCAGGAATCCTCATCTCATATAACATCTCTTCTCCCATTTGGTAACACCTTCTTTATTTGCTTTTTATATATTCATCCTGCATATTTAAGATAATTTTTCTTTATGGGTTTTAAGATAATTTCGCACTGGCTCTAAGATATTCACCAAACATTCTGCAACACCATTTTTCAGATCCAGAGGGTGCAGATCTCCTTCACCATACATTTTCAGGAGTTCATCCTGGGTTAATTCCAGGTTTCCCCCGAATTTCTCCGGTCTTTGAATAAGAAGTGTATCCATTTCGCTGAATATAAAATGGTGTGCTATTTCTATGATGGGATTTCCTTCAACCTCACCTTGGGGACAGTAACTCTTTTTAATCTTCTTTTTAATTACATCTGGTTCATCATCAATAGCTATGAAGTTTTCTTTAGAAGAAGACATTTTATCTGAACCATCTGTACCATGCAAGAGTGGGGTGTGAATGCATACCGGGGATGTAAATCCTAATTTAGGTAGATTGTCCCGGGCTAGCATGTGGATTTTTCGTTGTTCCATACCACCAACAGCCAGATCCACATTTAAAAATAGCATGTCCACCACCTGCATCAGGGGATAGATAACCTCTGCCACCTGATGATCCTCAGCATCCCTGGTTATCTGAGCCATACTCCTCCGAGCCCTTGTCAGAGTGGTGGATAGGGCTAACTGATACACTTTCATGGTGTAATCTTCCTGAGTCTGGAAACTACTTCCTAAAATGAATTGGGTATCCTCAGAAAGTCCCAGAGCCCGGAAACATTGTTTGTTATATTCAGAGATTTCCTCTATTTCCTCTAGGCTTCCTTTACCATTGAGATAAGCATGAAGATCAGCCAGGAGAATCTTGATCTTGAAACCGGCTTCCTGCAGGGTTTTCATTTTTTTCACGGTGATGGCATGGCCTAAATGGATCTTTCCTGATGGTTCATATCCGATGTAAGCTGTTTTTTGGTCTTTTATGAGTTTTTCTCTGAGTTCTTCTGGAGTTACCACTTCCAGAGTACCTTCTGTTATTTTATCAATTGTTGAATCCATGTCCATAGTAATCACCAATGATCAATGTTATTAGTCAATTATTTCTTTGTTGCCTTCTTATTTTATTATGCCCTTATCTTTTGGGTGGTGTAATGTATATTTTTCCCTTAATCTCAACTACTTCCACCTGATCTCCAATATTTATTTCAGACATTTCTGGCAGGATATCCAGGTCCAGGGGTTGATATGTTTCAGGGTGAAGTAACTGGATTTGGGTGGGTGTTTTAGAAGTCACCGTAGTAATCTTCACATCATCCCTCATGACTGCCATCTTCAGGTTGGAATATTCACGCCAGGATAGGGATGTTTTGTTCATTGTTTCCAGGTCTTGGATTGTGATCTTTCGACCATTTAAATCAATTACCCGTCCAATATGTTCTCCATAGTTTAAAAAATCGCCTTTTTGGAAAAAAGGCAGGCGTAAAGATATCCATATCCGGTATAAGTCCTTGCCGGCAGATTTGTCCCTGCCCATGAGGCGGGGTGATTCTCCAAGAATTCCGCCCATATTCTCTTTAACTGAGTTCGAAATCTTCCGAGCCGCTTTCAAAGAGCCCAAATAGTAATCCACTCCCTCTTTAAGTTCTAATCTCTGGGAAAGGTAAGCCATACGGTTATTCCGGGATAATTTCTCCAGCTGATGTTTGATGATATCATCAACACTCTGGATCTCATCAGATGCTAAAGATCTGTCATCTGCTCTTAACTGTAGTACTGCTTCATAGTAACCTGAGGCATATTTGCTGCATTCCGGACAGACACTTCGGTTAAGTTTGACATTTACTTTGTATTCCCTTTTTATAGGCACTCCTGCAACTTTACCAGTAGCAATCACCAGTATTTCCAGCATGGAACCCTTTTGGTTAAGAAGATCTATTTCCAGCACCACTGCATCGGCATCTTCATCAGGAACCGATTCACGGACTATGGTTTCTGCAATAAGTTCTTCTTCGGATTTCCCTGTTTCCATCCATTTATCCCCCACATGGGTGGCGGAGCAGTGTGCGCACACTTCCACCTCTAACTCTGAGGGTATATGGATCAAACTGTTCCTGGCAGCAAAACATGTTTTGCAAAGACCTTTAAACAGTTCTTCGTCTTCTTTACCGCACTCAATACAGAACATAATATCTAATCTTGATTTATCAGTATTCAATTAATAGAACTTGTCATTTTAAAAAAGAATTAAATTAAAAAAAGGGAATTAAAGGGTTTTCAGTGGAGCCTTAGCACCACATGCCTCACATTTGAGGATGAAGATACGGTCTTCCCTTATGATCCTGGTGTCGGGACGGTTGCACTCATGACACATGATGAAACGTTTCACATAGTCGTCCATCCGGTCATTGATCAGGTAATGGGTGAACTTTCCCTGCATTATGGCCCGGTTTCCTTCCAGGTTTCCGGCGGTACCCAATTCTCTTAAAAGGAATTTAAGAACATGTTGGGGGTCTCGGTTCATGGCATCAGCCACTTCACCGAAGTTCTGAATAATTGTGCGGTTTCCCTGGATTATGGAGTAGGCCTTCGGCACAGAGAATCTTTTGGTTTCACGTGCCTGTGGGGGGATCTGTTTGACGGCTCTATCCAGTAATTCTTCATAATCGCTCATATTTAATACCTCCATAAATAGAATTTCATAAAAACTTGTTAAATGAATTTAGCTTGAATTTAGAAAAATTTAAGATGTTTCCAGCTTAGGCAACCCTCAGGTAACCTTGTTGGGGTTCGTAAATGATTCCTTTTCGTTTTAACTGGCGGATCAGGTCTTCAACCTTTTCCTCGCTCATATTATATCTATCTCGCATTTCAGTTATAAGTATATTGGTGGGTGCACGTCCTCCATATTCCTCTTCCAATTCTTTGATGATTTCCTGGACCACTCTGATCTTATCCCGATCAGATTTAGGTGTACGTCCCTCTACTTTGTCAATATCCACTTTACCAGTTTCTGGATCGTATCCAACCTGTTTTAAACATTTTTCCTGGAGACTAACTGCACGTTTAGCATCATCAGCAGTCACTTCTTGTCCTAATCTGATTTTAGTACTTGCTTCAGCAAGACGAACCAGTGCTTCCAGTTGTCTTGCGGTTATGGGTACGGGAGAATCTTCATCACCGGAACCACCACGCATACCTACGTAAAATTCCTTAAGAACATCTATAGCTTCATTAGTGAGGTGGGGGTGCACGTCCCGACGAGCATAAGCAATGTATTTCCTGAGAAGTTCTGGATCTATTTCATAAGGGATTGATGTGTCTTGATGAATATTAAGTATGTGGCTGGCCAGTGCACCGTCTTTTTCAGTGTCTGGTTTATCTTCGACCACGAATATGAGGTCAAAACGTGATAAAATTGTTGAAGGAAGATTAATTTGCTCTGCGATAGATTTATAACGATCGAAACGTCCAAATTTGGGGTTAGCAGCTGCCAGTACCGAGCAACGTGAATTTAAAGTGGCCATAATTCCTGCTTTGGCTATGCTTATGGTCTGCTGTTCCAGGGCTTCGTGGATAGCTGAACGGTCTTCTGGTCTCATCTTGTCCAGTTCGTCCACACAGACATTACCCTTATCCCCCAGTACCAGTGCACCTGCTTCTAAGGACCAACCACCAAACTCATCTCTTACAGCAGCAGCAGTCAAACCTACTCCACTGGTTCCTTTACCACTGGTGTAAATACCCCTTGGTGCCAGTTTAGAGACGTATTTAAGCATCTGGGACTTACCTATACCAGGGTCCCCTACAATGAGAATATGTATGTCTCCTCTGATTCTGGTTTTGTCTTCCAACTCTTTAGCAGATCCACCGAATAATTGCAGGGCAATAGCTTCTTTAACTTCCCGGTATCCTTTAATAGAGGGTGCAGTGGAATTAATGATTTTATTGTAAACATCAGGATTAGCAGCCAGTTCCTTGATCTTTTCTTCATCTTCCGGGCTGATATCTAATTCTTCGAACTCCTGTTCCAGGGCACTGATGTAGTTACCATAAATATAATTATGGAAACGTTTAGTTTTCTCATCCCTGACAGTTTTCATGGTTCCAGTAATTCTTACTACATCTCCAGGGGTTACAGTGTCCACAAGATCATCTTCCAGCACAACATTGATCTGTCGGGGTTGTTCACCTCCAGAAAGGTTTTCCAGTGGTTCCTGAACCTTAGTAGTTTGAGTATCCAAGAATTCAGACTCTTCCTGGAGAATACGGAATGAACGGCCTCCACATTCCTGACATAAAGCTGGTTCAGTGAGAATATTACTTTTTTGCTGCACTTCATGGAGTCGCATGCAGCTGCGACACTCAAAAATCGCCTTCATGATCCTGGGGCGGATCTCGTCTGTCTTACGGACGATACCATCCACTGCCACGAATTTACCAATATATTTACTGCGCAAATAACGTAATGGTATGTTGTTTCGCACGTTTTCGAAGCGAATATGTAATTCAGCATTCTTACGAAGGGGGTCAATGTTTTGAATGGCTTTAGAAGCAGCTTTAATCACTTCTTCTGGTTTCTCGATTAACAGGTCTGCTAAGTCTGGGTCGAACATTTCCAGTTCTATATAATCAACTAAAACTGATCTTTGGTCGGGATATTTCTCCAGAGCCTCGAATACAGTGTCTTTGTATTTGGTACTAAAGAATTCCTCGAATTTGGCCACCGGATTTTTAGTTTTATCAGTGGTAGATTGGGCTGAAGTTTCCATCGTCTAACTATAATCTTTTCTATTATTAAATTTTACCCATCCAGACTTAAAGATAGTATCTGGCTTGAAATCATATAAAAATCTATCATTACTACTGTAATTAAGATTGATTATTTATTAACTTTAATGTAATAGAATAGGGCCTTATTTTAAGGTAAAGTGGGTTTGTTATAATGAATTCCTTCTTTATTAGTAATAAATTTATTCCCATAATTAATAAAACATTATTTTAAAACTTGCGTTAATACTTGGATTTTATTAGGTAGAAATAAATAATAATGGAAGATAAATGATAAAAGTGCTTAAGTATAATGACATGTAATCTGATAAATTGATTTATTATTCGTTGATGTGGGATTTAGTTCCCATAAATTGTGATTAACATGAGTTTTAGTTTAACTAATCCCTTTATAAAGGTGAATAAATGAAAAGATCAAGATTGAAAATGTTTAAGGTCACTTCCATGACTATATCGGTTTTGGGGGTGTTGATGATAGTGGCCACATTGGCCATACTGGCTTACTTTGGATTCCAATCACTTTCGTCTTTTATATCTGACGATGCCAGTAATAGTAATGCTAATGAAGAATTAGCAGCCATTAAATCTGATTATGCAACTTTAGAAGCCCAATATAACGAATTAGAGATTCAAGTGGAGGCAACCAACGACAAGGATTTGAAAACGAAATTTGATAATGCAAAAATAGAGTTGGTAAAAGCAGATCAAGCAATCACTGATGTTGAAAGTGCAATTGCTGTTAATAAATCGCCTGATGAAATTAATGAGAGGCTTCAAGAAGCCAAATCGCAACTGCAAACAGCTAAATCAAGTTTAGTTACTATAAGGTCTCAGGTATCTGGGTGAAGGCATTTAGGTAAATGGTTAATGAAGTAATTCTTTTCAACATGAACCATTTAAACGAGCAAAATTTGATCATTAGCCTACTACTGCCTAACGCTTTTTTATTTACATTAGCTTTTTTTTTAATTATATTAGTCTAATTTTAAATTATATTGGCAGGATGATCTGTTTAGTTAATTTTAATGTTTTTTTCCTTCCCTTCTGAAACCTCGGCCCACTATGTACATTTCTCCACTTTTTTTCCTGGAAGAAGGAGGTTTAGTGGTTTTAACTGTTTGAAACTTTTTTTTAATATCTTTAAGGAGTTCTGGATATCCTTCACCCTGGAAAACTTTCATAATAATATTACCTTTATATTTCAGGATTCCATCACTTATCTGCAGAACACTCTGTGCTAGATCAATGGATCTGAGCTGATCCAAGTCTTTTATTCCAGATAGTTTAGGGGAGGCATCAGATATGATCACTTGAGTTTTACCCTGCAGAGTACGTTGGATTTCTTCTAAAGTGTCTTTCTGAGTGAAATCTCCTTTTATGCTCCAAAAATTATCTTCATCAAATGGTTTTATTCTATTAAGATCCACAGCCACCACCACACCGTCTTCACCCACAGCTTCAAGGGCTACCTGGGACCATCCACCCGGAGCAGCTCCTAAATCAACAACTGAGTTGCCTTTTTTAATTATTTTAAATTTACGATTTAATTGCAGTAGTTTAAAGGAAGCTCTAGAACGATAGTCCTGTTTTTTAGCTTTCTTGTAATATTCTTCATTCTTCCGTTCCTGATTCCATCTTTGACTCATTTGCCTTTCTTCTCCTTAACTGCAGGGATTCTTCTCATTGGGGTTGTGTTATCATTTAATTCAAAGGGTTTTTTGGGGATTTCTTTAATTTAGGGTTTATTTTTATTCTAGATTTTAAATTTAGGGTTTATTGAAATTGAGGGCTTTACAAACAGGATCTCCGATTTTAACAATCTTGGCATCTAATTGACCATCCTCAACTTCTATGATCATTACTGACGGATCTGAGAGTCGGGGAACTGTAGGACTTCCTGGGTTCAGTAAGAGCATATCTGGTAACTCTTTGATGAAAGACCAGTGAGTATGGCCGGTAATCAAAACTTCCACATCCATTTCCAGACCAATATAACGTAACTGTTGGGTATCTCCCCTCGGATAAACTTCTCCGTGTGTTAAACCAATTTTAATACCCTCAAGATTTAATTTTTTCCTCTGAGGTAGTTTTAGACCAATATAACGATCCATGTTGCCCTGAACACATACTGTAGGTTTCATTGCTTCTAACTGGTTTTTAACTGAAAGAGAAACAAGGTCTCCTGCATGTAATATGAGATTTACATCTTCAAAAATTTCAAATACTATCTCAGGGATACTATCTGCCCTTTCAGGGATGTGGGTGTCTGATATAACGCCGATTAACATTTTAATCTCCGATAAAGATGGTTTAATCTGAAATTTTGGTTTAATTGCAAGATATGGACTTCACACGTTGGTGATAATTTTCATAATCAAGATTTTTATGGTCATGGTTATTTTAAGATCAACATTAATATCTGCACCATCAACTGCAATAACATTTATTATAATCTAATATCATCAATTATATTCCATGGGAATAATATTATTATGATTATACAGATCGGTAATTATTATTAATATTATAATAGTTATTATTTAATTGTCCAAGTGATTTTTATGCATGAAGTTGTAGTATGCGAAAAACCAAAGGCTTCAGAGAAGATAGCTGGTGCAATACCGGGCAAAGCGGTAAAAAAGACTTATAAACGGGTACCTTACTATGAAATCGAAGAAAATGGTAAAAAAACCACAGTACTCTCTGCCGTAGGTCATTTATACTCTCTGTCACCTTTGAAAAAGGAAAAAGGTCGTATGTTTGAAGTGGGCTGGGTTCCACTCCATGAAAAGGATAAAAGTAAAAAATATGTTAAAAATTACATCGATGCCATAAAGAAGTTCTCTAAAAATGCTGATCGTTTTATTCATGCTTGTGATTATGATATTGAAGGTACATTAATAGGATTTAACGCTTTAAAGTATGCTTGTGGATCAGAAAGTATTGATAAAGCAGTGCGTATGAAATTCTCCACACTCACCAAGGAAGACCTATTAAAAGCTTATAATGAACCCATAAAATTGGATTTCAACCAGGTAGACAGTGGAGAGGCCAGACATGTTTTAGATTTTATTTTTGGAGTAAACATATCTAAAGACCTCACTGATTCAGTTATGAAAGCCACCAGTCGTTACATACAACTTTCTGCAGGGAGAGTACAAACTCCGACCCTTGCAATTCTGGTGGAAAGGGAGAAAGAAATTCAGAATTTCATCCCTGAGCCTTACTGGCTTATCAAAGCAGAAATTGAAGGGGACATAATTGCTGACCATAAAAAGGGAAAGATCTTCGATAAAAAAGTTCAGGAAGAGATATTGGCAGATTGTGAGGGTAAAAATGCCCTTGTAAATAAAATAAACATTAAAAAAACTCCGCAATTACCTCCAGTACCCTTTGATTTAGGTTCATTGCAATCTGAAGCATACGGTGTATTTGGATTCAGTCCCAAGAAAACTCAATCCATTGCTCAGAATCTTTATGCTGAAGGTTACACATCTTACCCCCGTACATCTTCCCAGAAATTACCTCCTAGTATTGGCTATAAAAAGATATTGGGCAAACTGAAAAAGAATGCTGCATTCCGTAAACAGATCGAGAAGTTGAAAGAACCAATAAAACCTCGTGAAGGTAAAAAAACAGATGAAGCTCACCCTGCCATCCACCCCACAGGATTGGTTCCTAAAGGACTGGGAAGAGATTATCAGAAATTATACGAACTTATTGTTCACCGTTTCATCAGCGTTTTCGGTGAAAACGGCATCATGGAAACCATGAAGACAGAATTGGATATTGGAGGCCAGCCATTCAGCTTCAGCCGGAAGAGAATGGCTAAAATGGGGTGGAGAGAACACTATCCCTACCGTAAAGTTGAAAATGATGAGTTTCCTGCTCTAAAAGAGAAAGATAGCTTGGATGCTCGGGCATATTCGGAGGAAAAAGAGACTAAACCTCCTGCCAGGTACAACCAGGCTTCACTTATCCGAGAACTGGAAAAAAGAGGACTTGGAACAAAATCCACACGGGCGAACATCATATCTATCTTGTATGATAGGAAATATGTGGAGGGTAAGAAGATCTCAGTTAACCAGCTGGGAGAACACCTTATTGATACCCTTAAAAAATATTCAGAGAAGATCACCAGTGAAGAACTCACCCGTGAATTTGAAACCAAATTAGATGGCATAATGAAGGCCGAAGTTAAAAAAGAGAAGATAATAGCTGAAGCCAAGTTGGAAGTAAGTTCTATACTGGATGATATCGATGCAAACAAGATCAAAATCGGGGAAGAACTTTACGCTGCCTACCGGGAAAGTATGATCGTGGGTAAGTGTAAATGTGGTGGCAATCTCATCATGATTAACTCACCAAAAGGAGGCAGTTTCGTGGGTTGTACTTCCTATCCTGAGTGTAAATCAACTTATTCAATGCCTCGTGGAGCTACGGTCCTTAAAACAAAATGTGAGGAATGTGGCCTGCCAATGATATCTTTTGGAAAACCCAGACAAAGAGCCTGCATGGATCCCAAATGTGGACGTGACGGTGAAGAACCTATGCAAAATGAGGTTGTGGGTGTATGCCCGGAATGTGGAAAGGATCTCATTAAAAGAAGGGGCCGTTATGGTGAATTTGTGGGATGCAGTGGTTTTCCACGATGCAGATACACTCGTTCACTGGAAGAAAAACAGGATCAAAAATCTGAGAAAACTTGAAATTTAATTTTTTTACTTTTTTTCTTTTTACTATTTTTTTTGCATTGTTTTGGTGCATCCGACTGATTTTCATTGGTTTTGTCATCAAAGATAAAAATATCATTGATTAATCTTCAAATAATTTGTTGTTATTGTGTTTAAACATTATGGTAATAAATTCAACCCAAAAAAAGTTACTTAAGCCCCTGTAACAAAGGGTTATTTGGATATTCAAAGTTAGTCAGGAAGTGTTTTTATGGTATTATAACTTGTTAATAACCTCCAAAGACTTTATAATTTAAATAGTTTAAACAGTCCAATATAAGATAAATAGATAAAAACACGTTCACAAATTTTCACGGGTTTAACCAAAAAGAGTAATAGGGGAATGAAAAACATGGAAGCAAATGACATCTTATCCAAATTAAAACCAATCATAATAATCCTAGTTATATTTTCTCTGGTATTCTTCCTCCGCGCAGAAGCTGCAGATATTGGTGGAGTGCCAGACAATTATAAATCTTATTACCAGGAAGAAACTGGTTTACCCTATTTCAGTGAGATGGATTCATATTATAACTATCGTTTAACCAGTAATTTCATTGAACATGGCTATCTTGGGGATACCATCCAGAATGGTACGGATTGGGATCTACATTCATTCTTCCCTCCCGGAAGAAGTGCAGAATATCCACCCCTGATTGTTTGGGTAACCGCATTTTTCTATTACCTGGCCAATTTATTCGGTGATTATCCTCTGTTAGCAGTTAGCTTCTGGACACCCGCAGTTATAGCTTCACTGTGTGTGATTCCTGCTTATTTATTCGTAAGAAGGATCACCAATGATTACGGAGGGATCACTGCCGGAGTACTGGTGGGTGTTGCCACGTTTTATTTTTCCCACACATTTGTTGGTTTCTTTGACACTGACATGTTTAACATGATTCTACCACTTTTCGTAGTGTGGTTCTTCAGTGAAAGTATCACCGCCACTGACAATCGGAAAAAAATGATATATGCTGTTTTGGCAGCTTTTTCCATGCTTGTGTTCTCTTTAGCATGGGAAGGATGGTGGTACATATTCTATCTAGTGGTCTTCGTCGCCATAGTCTATTTGCTGGTATCAAAATACCTCTTTAAAATGGATAGTTTTAAATTATGGTCAGAATACTCCAGTAAGAAACAATGGCTCCTTGAACAACCAGTCCTACTCCCACTAATCATATTTATAGTGTTGAGTCTGGTGTTAATGTTCATGGCTTGGGGTAGTTCCCTATTCACGTACTATTTAATACAGCCAATCAGTGCAACTAAACTACAAGCAGCAACACACACTGCTTCCTATCCTAACGTATTCATATCAGTTGGTGAACTGCAGGTTCCAGATATTTCAACAGTGGTAGTTGATGTTGGGGGAGTTATACCCTTTGTATGTGGAATATTTGGTTTGTGTATCATTTTCTGGAATTTGAGGATCCAAAAAGCCAGGGCAAAAGGCAAAAGTAAACCTCCGAAAAAGGATAGAAAACCAAAGAGGGGAAGAAAATCCAGGAAAAACAGGACAAAAGAACCTGAAAAACCTGTTAAAGAAGAAAAAAAAGAAGCAAGCGGAATAAAACCTGGAGATAGGAGTACCTATCTTTATTATGCCATATTGTTTGCAGTATGGCTTTTAATTACAGCTTATGCATTCACCAAGGGTGTAAGATTTGTGGAAGCCTTTTCACTTCCAATATCTCTGTGTGCAGGGATTTTCGTAGGGTTCCTAGCAGATTATCTAAGAAAATACATTGAAAAACCCGCTTATCATGTCATAGCAATGGCTATAGTGATAGCGATGGTTTGTTTCGTGCCAGTAAGTTCTGCTAACACCCTATCTAACTCAGTGGTGCCTGGTACAGATGATGCCATGGTTGATTCCCTCTCATGGGTGAAAAATAACACAGATCAAGATACGGTAATGACTTCCTGGTGGGACTTTGGACACCTATTTGCAGCCAAGGCAGACCGTGGAGTAACTTTTGATGGAGGTTCACAGAACAATGCCAGGGCATACTGGGTTGGTAAAGCATTATTCACCAGTGACGAGGCTCTTTCTGCAGGTATACTGAAAATGTTGGCTGCCAGTGGTGATGATGGTTACACTACCCTGGAAAACTACACCAATGATACAAGTAAGACAGTTGAAATCATGGATAAGATTCTGGTCACTAATAAAACCGCAGCTCAGAGTATTTTAACCTCCCAGTATGGTTTAACCACACAACAGGCGCAAAGTGTCTTACAATACACCCATCCAACCAATTCTACTCCTAGTGTTTTGGTTACCAGTATGGACATGGTGAGTAAGGCAGGTTGGTGGTCTTACTTTGGAAGCTGGAACTTCACCACTGGAAATTCAACTAACTACATCTATTCAATGGCCCAGGCCGGTGCCACTTCCTCAGGCAGCACGGTTAACATCACAGGCGAAAATAATGTAACTGTTCAGATCACTGGCAATAACATCACTGGTGGTCTGCAGGTGAGTCAAAACCAGGTTGCCCCACCTCATCGTCTGATAATAGTTACCAATGGTACCACGGCAGTGGATACTGTAGTTAACAACGACAGTACCTTCTCCATACTGGTAATTTATCAGGACAACAACCTGATTACCGTGGCCATGAACCGGGAACTGGAGGATTCCATGTTCACCCGCCTGTTCTTCATGCAGGGATCTGGATTAACACACTTCAAACTGGCCAATAAGGAACCATCAACAGGAATATCTGAAGTAATGGTGTGGGATGTGAGTTAAAACTCCATTCTGCCATTTTCTTTATTTTTAATTAAAACTATTTTAAGTGAAAAACCCTATATTAGAAATAAATGTAGTTTTAAGGATAATTCAAATATATTAACAGAATTAATATGAATTTGATATTGATAGATTACACTCTTATTTTAAAGTGAGCTTTATGGACATCGAAGAAAAGATCCGTAAGATTGAAGATGAGATAACAAAAACTCCTTATAACAAGGCCACATCTCACCATATTGGGAAACTCAAGGCAAAAATCTCAAAATTAAGGGAAGAATCCATAAAAAAAAGCTCATCATCCACTAAAGGAAGAGGATTCACTCTTAAAAAAACAGGAGACTCCACAGTTGTCCTGGTTGGGTTTCCTTCCGTGGGAAAATCCACAATCCTCAACCAGATTACCAATGCCCAATCTAAAATTGGAGCCTATGAATTCACAACCCTGGATGTCATCCCAGGAGTCATGGAATATCGTGGGGCTCAGATCCAGATATTTGACATTCCGGGAATTATCGCCGGTGCTTCCAAGGGAAAAGGAAGGGGAAGAGAGATCCTCTCAGTGGCCCGTAATGCGGATTTAGTTGTAATGGTACTGGATGTATTCAACCCCCACCATAAGGAACTGATTATGGATGAACTACTGAACATTGGAATAAGACCCAACCAAACCGCTCCTGATATAAAGGTGAAACGCAGAAAAATAGGAGGAATTAAAGTAGCCTCTACGGTTCCCCTCACCCACATGGATGAAGGCACGATCCGTTCCATACTCAATGAGTACGGGGTGCACAGTGCTGATGTACTCATCAGAGAAGACGTTACCATTGATCGATTCATTGATTCATTGGACAATAGCATTGTATACATACCACTCCTAATGGTGGTTAACAAGATCGATCTGGCAGAAGAATCATACCTAAAAGAACTTCATGAAAAGATGCAAGATGCGCTTTACATCGCCGCGGATAAAGGAATGATGGTTGACGAACTTAAAGAGGAAATATTCAATCGTTTGAAGCTTATAAGAATTTATCTGAAGCCCCAAGGTAAGAAAGCTGATTTAAATGAACCTTTAATTGTTAGGGATGGGTCTACTGTGGAAGATGTGGCAGGCAGACTTCACCGGGATTTTCTTAAAAACTTTCGCCACGCCAAAGTATGGGGTAGTTCAGTGAAATTTCCTGGTCAGAAAGTAGGACTGGATCATGTATTGGAAGATAAGGATGTGTTACGTATAATTATCAAAAAATAATCATCAAGAAAAATCAAGTAATTTTATTACAATAAATTTTTAATCACATATTATGAGGTGTAAAAACGATGAAACTGGATGATATCATAGTATCAAGGGGAATTGTAGAAGGATACATGGAGGAATTATTAGATTACATGGACATGGATGTGGCTATAGGTGGAGGAGGACCATCTGGCCTCACCGCCGGTTACTACCTTGCCAAAGCCGGTCTTAAAGTTGCCCTATTTGAGAAGAAACTCAGTATGGGTGGTGGAATGTGGGGTGGTGGAATGATGTTCAACAAGATCGTAGTCCAGGAAGAAGGAAAACGAATCCTGGATGAAATGGGCATCAACTACCAAGAATACCAGGAAGGCTACTACCTGGCTGATTCTGTGGAATCTGCTTCCACACTCTGCTCAAAAGCATGTCAAGCAGGACTTAAAGTCTTCAACCTAATGGAAATTGAAGACGTGATGATAAAAGAGAAAGGAGTGGAGGGATTAGTGATTAATTGGAGCCCTGTTGAAATGGCAGGTCTCCATGTAGATCCCATCACATTAGGTGCAAAAGCAGTGATAGATGCCACCGGACACCCATGTGAGATAGTGAAAGTCCTGGAAAGAAAAATGGAAGCATCCCTGGAAACTGAAACCGGAGGGATAATGGGAGAAAAATCCATGTGGGCTGATGTGGCTGAAGGAAAAATCATAAGCAATGTCAGTGAAGTGTACCCTGGATTATATGTAACAGGTATGGCAGCCAACGCAGTGCATGGCTCTCCCCGTATGGGCCCCATATTTGGGGGAATGCTTTTATCCGGAGAAAAAGTTGCTGAAATCCTGATTGAAAAACTGAAATAAAACATTCTGACTATTCAAATTAGCAGCTAAAATAAAACATTCAGATGATCCCGGAATGAAACATTCCGAACATTCAAATTAACAGCTAAAATAAATTAATGAATCGAAAAAATGGATTTGGAAATGATAATACTCCTTACAGGAACCCCAGGAACCGGTAAAACCACTGTATCACCTTTACTGGCCGAAGAGTTTAACTGCACACTAATTGATATTAACCAATTAGTTGACGAGAAAAAACTCTACACTGGATTGGATTCTCAAAAGGGTTATAAAGTTGTGGATATGGTTGCTTTAGAGGGAGAAATCCAAAAAATCATTGATAAAAAAGACCATCAATGTGTAATAATCGAAGGACACCTTTCTCATTATTTCCCCCGGGCAAATTTCGTGGTTGTTCTGCGAACAGAACCCAGTGTCCTTGAAGAAAGACTCATAAAAAGGGATTGGAAATCATCCAAGATTCATGAAAACCTCGAGGCAGAAGCCCTGGATATCTGCACATGGGAAGCCCACCAAACACATGGTTCCAAGGTGCATGAAGTGGATACCACAAATATTACTCCAGAAGAATCAGTTAACACAATTTTAGAGATTATCAGGGGAGAAAAATCACGTCCGCCGGGCAATATAGATTTTTCAGGGTTTTTAACCAGATAAAACCTTTGAGGCCCTTGAAAATTATACAGATAATTAATGGGGAAAGCTTTTTAAGGGGTAAAGTAGTAAACTGTAATATTATTCTTAAGTACACCCTCAGGTTTTTTAGGAATTAACCCCTATGATTTACACTCCTGATGAAACTTAAGATCTCCGTATTCTGGCATTTATAGGTTCCACAAGGGGTTAATAAGTTGAAAAGAGGAAGAAGACCGCGATGGATGATTGATATAGCTCTAGAGCGAATGGAAATCCTCTTAAACCTTGCAGATGGGGAGTTTTCTATTCATCCGGAACGTTCCCATCGTTACGTGGAAATGGCCTGGAAAATAGCCACTAAATACAACCTGAAGATACCATCTTCATGGAGGGGAAGGTTCTGCAGGAACTGTCATAAGTTTCTAAAACCAGGTTCCAACTGCCAAATACGATTACATGATTCAATGGTAAATATCAAATGTTTGGAATGTGGAGAAATCATGAGAAAGCCTTACATTAAAGAAAAGAAGGCAAAAAGGAGGAATAAAATTGAATCCCGCACATTCCAAGAAGGAGCTGATGCGTAGGTCACTTTCCACCATCACCTTAAACATAGGCAAATCCGGAGTTAACCCCGGTGTTATGGACGAAATTAAGCGCCAGCTTAAGGAAAGAGAAGTGGTGAAGCTCAGATTTTCCAAGGGTATATCCCATGAGAAAGAAAACTATATTACCCACATCACCGAAAAATCAAATGCTAAACTCATTGATTTTAGAGGTAACGTTGCGGTAATCTTCAAAAAAAGAAGAAATTAGGAGAAATAATATGACTACGATTTATGATGTGCCTGCCGATTCGCTAATTAGCGAAATCGCCAAGGAGTTAAGTGAAAACAAAAAGATAACCCCCCCAGAATGGGCGCAATTCGTCAAAACAGGGGTTCATAAAGAGAGAAGACCCGAAAATCCTGATTGGTGGTATGTGCGCTGCGCATCTCTACTTCGCAGGGTATACATAGACGGTCCAGTGGGCATAAACAGTCTCAGAACCTACTATGGTGGAAAAAAGGACAAAGGTACTAACCCTGAGAAATTTAAACGAGGCAGTGGTTCTGTAACCAGAACAGCCCTTCACCAGTTAGAAAAAGCAGGTCTAGTTGAAAAAAGAGAAGAAGGACGAGTTGTAACTCCTGCCGGAAGATCTTTCCTTGACAAAGCCTCTTTCAAACTGAAAGAAGACATACCTGAACTTGCAAAATATTAGGAATATATAATCAATTTATAAAGGTACTAAAAAGAGAGGAGGTATAAGATGAGCGATATTGAGGAAATAAGGCGAAGAAGAATGCAGGAACTACAACAACAGGCAGCGGCACAACAAGCTCAACAGCAATCCCAAGATGCCCAATCCCAGGAACAGATGCGCAGGGAATTAGAAGCCCAAAAAAGACAAGCAATGATTCAAATACTCACCCCTGAAGCCCGCAGTCGCCTGGCAAACCTCCGCCTCACTAAACCTGAGTTCGTGGATCAGATCGAACTGCAACTCATCCAACTGGCCCAAATGGGCAGGATTAAATCAAAAATCACTGACCCTCAACTTAAAGAATTACTGCGTAAGATGGCAGGTCAGAAAAGAGATATTAACATCACCTGGAAATGAAAGCCGCGGTGTTATACAGTGGAGGTAAAGACAGCTCACTGGTAGCTGTAATACTCCAACGATTAGGATATCAAGTGGAACTGGTAACAGCCAATTTTGGTATTTTCCCTTCATGGAAATCCGCATCACAATCTGCATCTTGTTTAGGATTTAAACACCATGTCCTAAGGGCAGATCCTAAGATAATGGAAGAAGCAGTTAACATAATATTAAAAGATGGATTTCCAAACCACGGAATCAATCTACTACACAAAGAAATCCTCAAACAGGCTGCAGAGAAATATCAGGTGTTGGCTGATGGCACCAGAAGAGATGATCGGGTGCCCAAATTAAATTTGAATGAAATTCAAAGCCTAGAAGATTCTAAAAGTGTTCAATACTTAAATCTGGCTGGATGGGGTCATAAAACCATAAATCAGCTGTCAAAACAGCTCTTTAACCTTGTGAGGGAACCCACCAACAGGGATAACAATTCAGACTATGAGATTGAAATACGATGTCTAATAAACCAGGTGGAAGGTAAAGACACAGCTAGTAAATTATTCCCCCCACACATACAATCAAGAGTAACAGGATGGAGAAAAGATGAGCAGAAATAAACCATTGGCCAAAAAGTTAAGACTGGCAAAGGCAGGCAAACAAAACAGACGGGTGCCTCTATGGGTGATGATGAAAACCAATCGTAAAGTTAGAACCCACCCGAAAATGAGACATTGGAGAAGAAGTAAGATAAAAGCATAATTTTAATTTGAGGAGTGAATAGAGATGGAAAGAGTTTATGTTATACCCCTCCGGGATGCTAAAAAGGTTCCAAGAACCAAAAGGTCACCAAAAGCAACCCGTGTTGTGAGGGAATTCATCCAGAAACACATGAAATCTGATGACGTCAAACTGGATGCATCGGTAAATGAAACAATATGGGAAAGGGGAATTCAAAAAATACCCCCTAAGATCAAAGTTAAGGCAACCAAAGAAGATGATGGTTCCGTACTGGTCACCCTAGCCCAATAGGTGAGCTCCTATGATTAGGAGAGTTAATCTGGCCGGCAATCCCAATTTAGGGGTTTCCCTGGCAGCCACTGACAAAGTGGCCCTGGCACCACCTAACCTGGGAGAAAAAATGGTACAAGTTGTGGAAGAATGCCTAGAAGTACCTGTAATTAAAACTCCTATAAGTGGAAGCAGCCTGGCCGGAGCCCTGGCAGTAGGAAACTCCAGAGGAATTCTGGTATCCAAATACGCCTTTGACAAAGAGATAAAAACCATAACAGAATCTGGTTTAAAAGTAGAACGGATACCTGACAGACTTACTGCAGTGGGCAACATAATACTGGCTAACGACCACGGAGCTTTGGTGAACCCATTACTATCTGAAGAAGCCATGGAAGTGGTTTCCGAAACCCTTGACGTGGACGTGGTCAGAAGTAGTATAGCTAATTTCAAAATCACCGGATCAGTGGCAGTAGCCACCAACAAAGGAGTACTTGTCCACCCATCATCAACCCCAAAAGAATTAGAATTCATGGAAAAAACCATGAAAGTCCCTGCAGATATTGGAACAGTTAACCAGGGAACAAAACTGGTGGGTGCAGGCACAGTTGCCAATTCAAATGGTGTATTGGTAGGAGAAAATACTACAGGTCCGGAAATGGCAAGAATCGAAGAATCATTAGGTTTTCTTGAGGAATTATTATGAAAACGAAGATATACAGAGTTCAAGGTAAATTCATCATGGGAGACAGTTTCAAACCCTTCACCAGGGAATTGAAAGCCATGGGTGAAGATGATATTAAAGAGAAGATCTACTCAGAATTCGGTAGCAAACATCACATTGTGCGCAACCAGATACATATTGAGAAAATAGAGGAAATCTCTGCTGAAGAAGTAATTGATCCACTGATCAAATCACTGATTTCGGAGTGAACAACATGGAAGACCGGAAAAGGCTGGAAGAGATCATAAACGAGCTTAACGCCTACAAAGCCCAGGCCGAAATGTTAAACCAGCAGGTGGAAACCCTTAAAAACACCATCGCAGATCTGACAGTTGCACAAGAAACACTGGATGCTATTAAGGGGAAAAAATCACCTGAAACCCTGGTACCAATAGGAGCAGGCTCATTTCTAATCACAGAAATTAAAAACACTGAAGAAGTGATTGTAGGTCTCGGATCCGGGGCTGCGGTTAAGAAAAACATTGAAGATGCTAAAATAAGCATTGAAGAACAGAAAAAAGAGTTGGATGGAGTAATGCAGAAGATGATGGGAGATCTCCAGAAGATCAGTGACATCATCACCCAGAAAAGCCCAGAAGCTGAAGAACTCATCCAAAAAATTGAGGGTACACCAGAAGAATAATTACCCTAAACTTTATTTCTGTTTTATAGACAAGGACATTGTTAAAAAATATTTATAACATTATAAAAAACCACATTTTTTCAAGATATTTTTTTTAAAATCGTGTAGTTCTGTTGAAGGAGGGGATGTTTTTGTTTGAATCTCTCAAAAAGAAGTTCTCCGGTGCAATTGGAAAAATCTCTGATGAGGTAGTCTCCGAAGAAGAAACTGCCAAATCAGAGGAAAAAAAGGCAAAATCAACCTTAAATAAAGATAGAGATAAAAAATCCAAGGATAAAAAGGTTGAAACTACTTCAAAAAAGGTTGAAACACTACCAAAAGAGAGTACAGAAGATAACGATTCAAAAACCCCATCCCTTAAAGATAGGAAGGATGAATCCTCTCAAAAAGGCACTGATGAGGAAGAAAAATCTCGTTTTTCATTTTTACGCAGGAAATATACAGATGAAGATTCAACTTCTACAGATGAAGATTCAACAAAAACCGAGTTGAAAGATGTAAGTGATTCTGAAACAGATTTAACAAAGTCTGAAGATGTCGCTGAAGAAGAACCATCTGGCCTGTTTACCTTCGCCACTCATAAAACCATATCTGAGAAGGATGTAGATGACATCCTTTTTGAACTGGAACTTGCCCTTCTGGAAGGTGATGTTGCACTGGAAGTATCCGAACAGATCGTCAAATCAGTTAAAGATAACCTGGTGGGCCGCAAGATAAAAAGGAGAAATGATGTGGCCAAATTTACTAAAGAAGCCCTAAAAAATGCCATATCTGACATACTGGTTGTTGAAGGCCCTGATCTGGAAAAATTAGTTAAAGATGCCAAAAAAACTGGCGAACCACTTAAAATAATGTTCGTGGGTGTTAACGGAACAGGTAAAACCACCACCATCTCTAAAATTGCTGATTACTATCTTAAGGAAGGTTACACTCCGGTTATTGCTGCTTCTGACACTTTCAGGGCAGGAGCCATTGAACAAATATCCCACCATGCCGAGAAAGTGGGAGTGAAGATCATCCGCCACCAGAAAGGTGCAGATCCTGCAGCTGTGGCCTATGATGCAGTGGAACATGCCAGGGCACAGAAAAAAGAACTGGTACTCATTGACACTGCGGGAAGAATGCAGACCAACGTGAACCTCATGGATGAAATGAAGAAGATCCAGAGAGTGGTCAAACCAGAACTCGCCATATTCGTAGGGGATGCACTCACTGGTAACGATGCAGTAGAGCAAGCCCGTAAATTTGATGATGCCGTGGGAGTAGACGGAATCATACTCACCAAAGCCGATGCCGATGCCAAAGGAGGCGCAGCACTCTCAATAGGGCATGTTATAAATAAACCCATACTCTTTTTAGGAGTTGGACAGGGCTACGGAGACATCATGGAATTTCATCCAGATTGGATGGTGGAACAGGTTCTTGGGGATTAATAAATTCTTTTAATCTAATTTTTCTAAAATTTCTTCTAATTTTGGCTTTAAACGTGGTATTTCAATCTTTATAGCTTCCCACACCAATTTATAATCTACTCCAAAATAAGCATGAATCAAACGATTTCTCATCCCGGCCATGTTTTTCCAGGGAATCTCATGATTTTCTTCTTTTATTTTCTCAGAAAGATGTTTAGTGGCTTCACCAATGATTTCAAATTTCCTAACAACAGCACTGGATGTTTTATCATCTTTTTCTAGTTCTTCCAGAGTCATTCCTTCCACAAAAGATTCTATTGATTCCATGGCAGAGACAATATCATTCAAAAATAATTTCTGGTCTCTCTTACACTGACACAACCTCAGCCATTATTTGTTCCTTTAATTCAGGCCTAATAGCTCTTTTTGAAACCAGATCGATTTTAATTCCCAGTTCATCTTCCAGGAAATCTGCAAGACCTGCAAAGTCAAGTAAAGATGCTCCTTCTTGAAATTGAACCAGAATATCCAGATCACTATCCTTTCTTTGCTCTCCACGGGCAAATGAACCAAAAAAACCAACAATTTCTGCTTTATATTCTTTTTTTATTTGTGGGTTGAGTTCCCTGAGAATCATCACAATATCTTCACAGTTTAAACCATTTTGAAGATTCTGCCATTTTTTTTCCACAAAATCACCCAAAGATAAGAGACTTGATAATAATCTTATTAATGGAACCTAATAAAATTTTAGAATTATTGTTTATCCTAAAGCTGACAACTAACTCCGCCCCCCATACACTCCAAAATAATAATATTTCCACACCACATCCACATCATGGAACCCTGCATCTTCCATCCACTGAATGTGACTGCGCAGGGGTGAAGGTGAGTCCTCTTCCCGGTGTTTGGGCAGCCATATCTTTTCTACTTCTTCCAGGGTATGAGTTTCCAGAATGAACTCCACCCATTTATCCATATAAATCTGGTTAAGGTAGGGAGAAGTTCCGGTGATATTATCAGCATTATAAAAGACTCCTCCCTCTTTAATGAACCCTTTTATTCTATGGTAGAATGATTCCTGTTCTTCAGGGCGTAGATGGTGCAGTGCCAGGGAGGATATCACCGCATCATACTCTTCTTGGAAGTTAAGGTCTCGGAAATCAGCTACCTTAAATTCAATATCACGGTAAGGTGATAGTTTGGATTTTGCTATCTGGATCATGTTCTCAGCCATATCCACACTAGTAATCTGTGCATTGGGAAACCTATCTTTAACCCCTTTTGATATATTTCCAGTACCACAACCCAGATCCAAAACCTTAATTTCATCTTCCCTGTTAAAAGGCAATGATAATATCAGGGATTTAACCATATCATCATAGAAAGGGATCAATGTCTTTATGAGTTCGTCAAATACCTCTGCTTCTTTTTCAAAATGGTCCTTAACCTGCTTCATTTCATCACCATTCAACCACGATGGATTAAATCATTATTATCATTCATATGTTGGATTAAATTCTTGAGATGATCTTAAATGATTTTTGAGTCAAAGCACATATTAAATACCTATGAAGATCATTGCTCACCGGGGTGCTTCTGCCCTGGAACCAGAAAACACATTACTCTCCATGAATCATGCATTTTGCTTAGGAGTGGACATGGTAGAAGTGGATGTACGTCAATCTGCAGATGGAGAGTTGGTGGTTATCCATGATGCAACTGTAGACCGCACCACCAATGGCACGGGATTGGTGAAGGAAAAAACACTCACCCAGTTAAAGGAACTTGATGCAGGCAAAGGAGAAACCATACCCACACTCAGAGAAGTTCTGAAGATGGTAAAAAGAACAGGAACTGTTGAAGGGCAACCTAGTTTGGTGATTGAAATAAAGGAACCACACATTGAAAAACAGGTTTTAGATACTCTCCGGCAGGAAAATATGTTGCAAGAGGTTATTGTAGCCTCATTCTATCATAATGTTTCACTGAACCTTAAATCCCTGGACAAATCCCTTAAAACAGGGGTTATTTTCATATCCCAGCCAATACATCCTGAAAATCAGGCCATAGATGCCCAGGCAGATGTTATGTTCCCTTTTTATCAGTATTTGAGTGAAAAAATGGTGGAAAAAGCCCATAATCACAATATTGAAGTATATACTGGGGTGGTGGATACAGTTAAAGATCTCAGGTTTGTTTTATCCATGGGTGTGGATGGATTTGTATCCAACCAACTTCTTGATAGGGAATTATTGAAAGCTGAACTGGTGATATAGACGTACTGGTCATGTAATTTTATTTTTTTAAGATGTCATATTTTTAAGTGTTAAATCAGAATCTATCTAATATCCAAGTAAAAAATCTAATGTAAAAAAAATCATCCTAATTATTGCAGGAAAAAGCTATCCATGTTAGGTGAAAATCAATGTTAGGTGAAAAAGAACTCATAAAATTATTCCCAGAATTCAGGGAACTGGTGGAACCATCCGGCATAGATCTGAGAGTTAATGAAGTTTACAAGCAGAAAGGACCAGGATCCCTTATTGACAATGAAAAGAATCTTCCAGAACTGGAAAGACTGGATCCACCACTTTACACCCTACAACCAAAAACTGCTTACAGTGTAACCATTGACCGGAAGATAAAAATTCCTAAAGGCTATGCAATGCTTTATCTGCCTCGTTCCACTCTCTTACGCTCATTTATAAGTATACACACAGCAGTGGGCGACCCAGGATTCTACGGAACCCTACAATTCCTCCTGGTAAACCAGGGAGAATTCCCCTTCACACTAAAACGTGGTGAAAGAATTGCACAGGGAGTTGTTTTCCCGGTTGAGGGTTCAGGCGAATACGATGGAAGTTACCAGGAAAAAGAAGACTAAATAATCGAACAAATGAGTTTAAAGGCACAATTTTGAATTTTAGCCTTCTCTTTTTTTAATTTTTCCATTCTAATTTTCTTCTAATTTATTTATTCTTATTAGATTATTTTTTATTTCCACCATTAACTCCTTCTTTCATAACTTATAGTCCTTCATAATGCATGGTCCAGTCCTTCCACGGCTTCAGGATTGGCAAGTGTGGTTATATCACCCACGTCTTCTCCTTTAACCTTTGCCTTAATCACCCTGCGCATGATTTTACCGGAACGTGTCTTGGGCAAATCTTCCACAAAGCCAATATATGCCGGGCTGGCCACTGGGCCGATCTCCTTCCTTACATGTTCCCTGAGATGGTGTTTTAATTTCGGAGATGGATTGTACCCTTCTTTTAGCGTAACATAACTGAAGATCTCTTCCCCTTTAATTTGGTCTGGTTTCCCAACCACTGCAGCCTCAGCCACTTTCACATGGCTCACCAGGGCGGATTCAACCTCAGCAGTACTTATACGATGCCCAGCAACGTTTAAGACATCATCCTCCCTTCCCTGTATCCAGAAATAGCCATCCTGGTCAACACGGGCCACATCACCGCTGAGATATAATCCTGGAAACCTGCTCCAGTATGCCTCCACATAACGTTCCTGGTCATGGTAAAGGGTGCGGAACATGGATGGCCAGGGTGTTTTGATAACCAGATGACCTCCACCTTCAGTTATTGATTCTCCTGCATCATCCACCACATCTGCCTTGACTGTGGGGAATGGTTTAACTGTTGACCCTGGCTTCAGAGAGGTTATGGGGAGGGGTGTTATAAGGTGCATCCCGGTTTCGGTCTGCCACCAGGTATCCATAATAGGGCACTGGCGGTTACCAATATGTTTATGGTACCATATCCATGCTTCTGGATTTATGGGCTCCCCCACACTACCAAGAAGTCTTAAAGATGTTAAATCATGTTTTTGGGGCCATTTTTCCCCGTATTTCATGAACATTCTGATGGTGGTGGGGGCAGTGTAGAAAACATTCACCCCATAATCTTCTATCATCTTCCACAGACGATCTGGTTGAGGGTAATTTGGGGCACCTTCATACATAACAGAAGTAGCTCCCATAATGAGAGGGGCATAAACAATATAGCTGTGGCCGGTTATCCAGCCGATATCCGCAGCACACCACCATATATCCTCATCTTTAATGTCGAAGACGAATTTTAAAGTGGTATAAGTGCCTACTGCATAACCACCATGGATATGAACAACACCTTTTGGTTTTCCTGTTGTCCCAGAGGTATAAAGAATAAACAGGGGATCTTCTGAATCCATTACTTCGGCGGCACACTCCTTTTCCTGTTCCTGGGTGATATCATCCCACCAGAAATCACGTCCAGATTTCATCTGCACAGGACAACCGGCATGTTGAACTACAATAAGATGTTTAAGGGAAGGAATACCATCCAACACTTCATCCACATTTTCCTTAAGGGGTATGACCTTGCCCCGGCGATAAAATCCATCAACAGTTATGGCCACCTTAACCTGGGCATCGTTTGCTCTTTCCTGGAATGCTTTAGCCCAGAAACCAGAAAACACCACACTGTGCACTGCCCCAATCTTGGCACATGCCAACATGGCAACTGGTAACTCCAAAATCATTGGCAGGTAAATAGATACACGATCCCCCTTCCCAACACCAAGACTGCGCAGGGCATTGGCCATCTGATTAACCCTAACATAAAGATCATGGTAGGTGAGCTTCACCACCTGACCTGATTCCCCCTCCCATATATAGGCTACCTTATTTTTACGCCAGGTTTTAACATGCCGGTCCAGGGCATTATAAGTGATGTTAAACTTACCTCCAGAAAACCACTCAGCATGGGGAGGATCCCATTTTAAAACATCAGTATAGGGTTGGAACCATTCCAATTCCCGGGCAAGCTCGTCCCAGAACCATTCCGGGTCATCCTGAGCCCGCATAATAAGCTGGTCATAGTCGTTAATACCATAACGTTCCATCCATTTCTGGATGTTACTTGCTTTAATTAAATCTTCAGATGGTGGAAATAATCTGTTCTCCCTAAGCAGCGCATCTAATTCACTGGAAATAGTAACCCCTCCTCTAAAACCATTTATCCATTACCAGAGTGTAATTAATGATGAACACTACATTCTATTATGTCAATTAAATCCAATAAATTTTTTCTTACCTTCCTGAAAATGAACTGACAACAACTCTAAGTAGGCACTTCAATCTGCAGGAGTTAGACCATAACCTCTGGACTATCTATTTAATAATAGTTAACAACATACCTTGGGTTATGCAAAACATGGCCAAGATTAGATTGGCAGATGCACTGGTCAAAATACTGGAAAAAGAAGGCACCAAATTTGTATTTGGCCATCCTGGGGAACAAATCCTCCCTTTTTACCAGGCCCTACAAAATTCATCCATAAAACATATTTTAACACGTCACGAACAGGGTGCTGCTCATGCAGCAGATGGATATGCCCGGAGTTCATTCCAACCAGGAGTTTGTGTGGCATCCGCAGGACCAGGGGCTTTAAACCTGGTAATGGGTGTGGCAACCGCTTACAAAGATTCAATACCTCTACTGGTTATTACTGGCGATGTTTCCTCTCAGTTAAAGGGTGAAAACGTCTTCCAGGATGTGGATATAAACGCTGTTTTTGAACCCATAACTCTGCAGAGTCATCTTGTAAAAGAACCACAAGAAGGAATCCAACTTCTTAAAATGACGATTTTAACCCTCAAAACAGGTAAAACCGGTCCCATACATTTAAATATTCCACGTGATGTTCTCCAAATGGAGGTTGATCAGTCTTTGCTGGATGAAACCGTGGAATTAAATCTTCCTAATGATTGGAGCAACCTCAAACCGGCAGAAAAATTAGTGGAAAACTCCAAAAAACCACTGATCCTGGCTGGAGCTGGAGTTCTATGGGCTCATGCAGTTGATGATTTACATGTTCTAGCAGAAAAACACCGGATCCCGGTGGCCACTACATATCCTGCCAGAGGAGTCTTAAGTGAGGACCATCCACTCTCTTTAGGACTTTTAGGTCAAAGAGGTACCAAAGCAGCTAACTTCGCTGGGAAAAACTCTGACCTGGTTCTGGCCATGGGCTGCCGCCTATCAGAACGAACACTGAAAGGACTGGGTGATGTGCCAATCATCCAGGTGAATCTAGATGAAAAAGTCTTAAAAGGCAGTGTGAATATTCAGGCAGATGTAAAAAAATTCCTGGAAAAAATCAGGAAAACACCACCAAAAAATACAGACAAATGGTTAGAACAACTCTCCAAACATCCTAAAACTCACAAAATCAGAACAAACTTTAAAAAAACTCCTTTAAAACCACAAAGGGCCATTAAAGAAATTTTAGAAGGTAAAGATGATTCAATCCTGGTTAATGACGCAGGAAGCCACACCACATGGGTAAACCTGCTTATAAAAGCATTGGAATCTCCTTCACTGATCTTTTCTGGAGGATTAGGACCCATGGGATACGGAGTCCCAGCAAGTGTGGGTGTCAGTCTGGCCAGGCCAGATAAAAAAGTGGTGGTAGTGGTGGGTGATGGGGGTTTCCAGATGACCCTACAGGAACTGGCAACAATCACTGAACTGGATTTGCCCATAGTAATCTGCTTGATCAATAACCGTTCCCTGGGCATCATCAGGCAGTGGCAGGAACTCTACTATGGTGCACCATTCCAAGTGGAACTTGACAATCCTGATTTTGTGAAACTGGCCAATGCTTACCATATGCAAGCTAAAAGAGTGGATTCTCCAGATGATATTCTTTCTGCAGTGAAGGATGCACTAAAACTTAATAAACCAGTATTAATAGAAGTTATAGTTGATGAAAATGAAGACATCCCACTCCCGGAGTAAATCATCATACCTACACCGTAAGTATTTTAAGTCCCCATTTCTTATGGTGATCACATGAAAGTCCTGTTCATTAATCCGCCTTATTTTAATTCTAAGTACAAGTTCATAGGATTAGTTGCACCTCCACTGGGCATAGCTTACATGGCCGCAGTTCTCGAGGAAAATGATATAGATGTCCAGATCATAGATGCTGCAGCTCTGGAAATGAGCTGGGAAACTCTGGAATCTGAGATCAGACGAATATCTCCCCAAATAATAGCTATCACCGCCTTAACCCCCACCATCTATCATGGTCTGCAAACTGCACAGCTGGCCAAAAAAACTTGTCCTGAGGCCATGGTGATTATGGGAGGATACCATCCCAGCTTCAACTACCAGGAAATTCTGGAAAAAGACTATGTTGACCTGGTAATTATCGGTGAAGGAGAATACACCATGCTGGAACTGGTGAAAACCATGGAAAATGGAGGGGATATTAAAAATGTTAAAGGCATAGCCTATGGTGATGGTGTGCTAACACCTCCCCGACCCCTTATCCAGGACCTTGATGAACTACCCTTTCCTGCCAGGCACCTGTTACCTATGGACCACTACAAAATTTTGAACATGAAACTGGACACCGCCACCCTGATATCAGGTAGAGGATGTCCCATGCAGTGTTCTTTCTGTGCATCTGCAGCACTGCATGGAAACCGGCTTAGAATGAGGTCCACAGATAATGTGGTGGATGAGATGGAACACCTCATTCAAGACCATGATGCCGGCATGATCGCATTCATGGATGACACCTTCACCCTCAAACCCAGCCGGGTGGAAGAAATCTGTGATGAGATCATGAGAAGGGATATTGATGTTTACTGGGGATGCACAGCCAGAGTTGACAATTTATCTGAAAAAGTACTTCGTAAACTGAGTGATTCTGGTTGCATAACATTGTTCCTGGGAGTGGAATCCGCTGATCAGCAACAACTGGACCGGGTCAATAAACAGATCACCATTGAAAAGATCAGACAGGCGTTTTCCCTGGCCCGGGAAAATGATATTCGCACCATAGCCTCTGTAGTCCTGGGTATGCCTGGAGACACCAGGGAAAGTATTGAAAGGACCATTAAATTCACTAAAGAATTAAACCCATCATACGCAGTTTTCAGTCTGGCCACACCCTATCCTGGAACCCGATTTTACCAGGAAGCAGTACAAGATAATCTTATCAGGGTTAAAGATTGGTCTAAATACACTCTCCTTTCTCCAGTGCTGGATACAGTGGATTGCTCCAGGGATGAGCTCAAATCCCTGCAGAAAAAGGCTTTCCGGCAGTTTTACTTACGGCCAGTCTATCTATTGAAGCAGGTCCGCATGGATGGCCCTATCCTTCTCAAGACTGTTGCCACCATGATAAAAGAAGTTTAAATAGGAGATCAGTTATAACAATAATTAACCCATTTTAATTTTTTCCACCCATATAAAACAATATTATTTTATCTTTCACACCCATTAAGCCAATCACTGGCACATTATCTTCTTAATTATTTCTATTTTCAATAATATCTCTATATTAGGAACAAAAATACCCTATCTGCAGAAAACAAGGATGGGCCTAACACTACGGGATAATAAGATCGTATGAAGATGATGCAAATGGAAAAACCTCATGAAATCACAGCAGAGAAAATGGATGTAACTTTTATAAATCCCCCTCAAACCAACTCCAAATATAAATTCATTGGAGTGGTGGCCCCGCCACTGGGAATATCTTACATGGCAGCGGTTTTAGAAGAAAATGGTTATAATGTGAACATAATAGATGCTTCTGCCCTGGAGATGACATGGGAAGACTTGGAAGAAGAATTAAAGGGAAATACGCCACAGGTGGTGGCCATAACTGCCCTCACACCCACCATAGGGCAGGCTAACAAAACCGCCCAGATAGCGAAAAAAACATGTCCTCAGGCCACGGTAGTTATGGGAGGATACCATCCCACCTTCAACCATCAAGAGCTTCTGAAGACAGATTATGTGGATGTGGTGGTTATGGGTGAGGGGGAATACACCATGCTGGAACTGGTGCAAACCCTGGAAAATGATGGGGACCTGTCACAGGTTAGGGGAATAGCCCTGGAAGACCAGGTGAACCCACCCCGACCACTCATAACAGATATGGATTCATTACCATTCCCAGCACGACATTTGCTGCCCATGGACCATTACAAGATGCTGAACATGAAAACCGGTATGGCCACCATGATCACCAGCCGTGGATGTCCAATGCAATGTTCTTTCTGCGCATCCGCAGCTTTGCATGGTCCAAAACTCCGACTACGTTCCCCTGAAAATGTGGTGGATGAAATGGAACACCTGGTGCGTGACCATCACGTGGGAACCATAGCCTTCATGGATGATACATTCACCCTCAACCACCGCAGGGTAGAGGTTATCTGTGATGAAATCCAAAAAAGAAACCTGAACGTTTTTTGGGGGTGCACAGCCAGAGTGGACACATTATCTGGAGAATTACTGGAGAAAATGAGGGAATCTGGATGTATAACTCTTTTCCTGGGTGTGGAATCCGCAGACCAGCAGATGCTGGACTCCACCAATAAAAACATCACCATTGAAAAAATACGCCAGGCCTTCAAACTATCCAGAAAACATAAAATCCGCACCATAGCCTCTGTAGTTCTGGGAATGCCCGGAGATACCAAAGACAGTATAAAAAGGACTGTGAAGTTTGTAAGGGAACTCAACCCCTCCTACGCAGTGTTTTCACTGGCCACACCCTACCCTGGAACCAGATTCTACAAGGAATCATTTGAAAAGAACCTGATAAAGGTAAAAGATTGGTCTAAATACACCCTCATATCCCCAGTCCTGGAAACAGTGGACTGCTCATTAGAAGAACTACGAAAACTACAGTACAAGGCCTTCAGGAACTTTTACCTCAGACCAGGTTACATAATAAGGCAGGCATGGATGGATGGGCCTATACTTCTTAAGACCATTGCTGGGGTTATTAGGGAAGTTATATGAAGAATTTGCATTAAATTGTTTTCAAAATAATTTTAAATATGTATAAAGTGAATAGAAGCCTGTAGACGTTAATGGACGTATATGGAGTGAATCAGTCTATCAAATTCACTGGCTGCTGATCGCCACCATATCATAACAGTACTCCACAAGCAATGCGGTGAGGAATGTTCCATAAGCTGATTTCATAGCGATTACTTGATATGTGGAATTCTGTTTCAGCCAATAGGTAAATGTACTATTTTTTTACACTTGGAGGTATAGCAAAGATTTCACACCTTCATACCCTACTGTTCTCCAATAGTTGTTTAATGTTGGTAATTGGATCTGTTGAGAGTAAAGTGTACCCATTTGTCATTTTATTGATTGGGAGATAGTTTGAGTGGTTTCGTTAATCACTTGATTGCCTATTTTAGTATCTGGCCCGTAAACTGCAATTGCGTATATTTCATTGTTAATTTTAAAGTACATTTCGCTAGAAACTAGTTTACCTGCTGCGTATTCATAACTGTATGTCAATTTCTCCACAAAAACACCATTCGGATTAGTTTCATTGGTTGAAGATAATAATTTACATGTAGAATCATTTTTAACCCTCAAAATGGTTCTATCTTTCATTTCCGAAGTGGAAGTTGTGCTAATATTCTTAAAAACCATCATGTTTTGTACTTTTAATGGAGCAGTATTTTCAAAATAAGCGATTAATTCTAAGGGAAAACTAGAATTTGTATCATTACTGGAATAATCTGCATTTTCAAAGTCATTAGGATAATTAAAACTCATATAAGCATCAGAAAATGTTTTAGTAGAATTATTAAAAAAACTAATGAACACATTGGAAACTAAAAGAATTAAAATGATTATCCCTATAACCATAGCTAAATTATTTTTATTGTTCATAGTGCCATCTCATATTATTATACTCTTATTATTTTAGGTGTACTTGTATATTTTACTCTTATTATCTTAGGTGCACTTGTATCTGGAGTCTTTGGAGCCCCTTCCTCATCATCAAGGAATAACATGAAAAAACTATCGGTAAAAAAACCAAGTGCAAATTCTTGACAACCGGGCACGGCCAACAACGCAACACCAGCCACCAATTATAAAGCAGCTCGTTGATTTTTATCTTCAAGTGCTTCCTGAAGACTCTCCCAAGCATCATATTCAAAAGCATTAGGATGGGTTTGGACAATTATTTGGGCTTCTTCAAGTGTAAGATTATTCTCATTTTTTTCTAGTGTATAATTTGAGCCATAAATAGTAGTGTAATCCTTTTCTTCAATTTTACTGCCCATGTAAGCGTTATTCACAGCTAATCCAATCATGTCAAAACCTGCAAATGTTGAGAATAGATTAAAAGGAATATTATCAATAATGAACATGTTCGCCCATTGCAATGATATCATTACACTACTTATAAAGCCTGTGAGTCCTTCTTTAATGTTATTGGGTATTTGACTTAAGTCAATGCTTCCTTCACAATTTATAAGGATGTCGGTTATTGTTGTGTTATTGGCCCATAGAGCTTCACCTAAATCACTGGCCCATTCTGTTTGCTGGTTGGGGAAACAGTAGCCTCCGCAGTAGGTTCCATAGAAAATGTCTCGTACAATACCAGTTTCAGGATCAACTAGAATGAATTCACTGGAGCCATTAACTGCTGTAATTACAATATAGCCATTGCTCTGATACATATTTATCGTAGTACCATTAAGGAGTTCTTCACCTATACCAATAGTCACAGAATAACCATCACCATTGGGGAACAGTGTCTGCATTACCCAACCTTCAATAGGTGAAATTGAAGATGAACAAGCATAATTAAACGCCCTCATACTATTCGCAGCACCAACAACAGACATACCCATAGTATGATCACTCTCCAAAGTCAAATAATAATTGTAGACCTCATCACCTGCAGAAACCACAATAGGATGTGTACGACTCCAGGCAATATTATATTTATCACATGTAAATAGTAAAAAAATATAATATAGCCAGAATAAAGCCAACTAGTGACCCTTTGATGATATGCTTCGCTCTTGGTTCTTTTCTTCTCTTAACTAACCCTACTAAAGAAATTATAAAAATAACCACACCAATAATTGCTAAAAAAAGGCTCAAAATCATTACATTATCAACATAATGCCCTAGACTATAAATGATTCGACTTGAAAAAATTAACAGTATTGAAACAAAAGTGATTTTAGCAATTCTTTCCAGATCTTTTGAATTTTTTAAATTCTCCGACATATGTCACCTCATGGCACCATTAAATAACCTTGATCGTAGATCACTGATTCATTCTCCCTAAGCGAACCATCGGGGTTTCTAGGAGTTTCTACATGATAAACATGATTGTCACTTCCAACAAAACATCTATGTTCATAACCCTGTACCCAAGAACGATGAACGTTAAAATATTGCCAATAGTCTAAAGGAAAATAATTGGTCCTTAGGCTAAGGAGTAAACTTCCAGAACCAACCATAAAACCAATACTTGCTCCAAAAGGCCCTGCCACAACAGATCCACTAAAAATAAGGCCATATATGCCATATGCAGAAATTCCAGTTGTTGTAGTGTATGCAATATCTCCGGGGAGTGTATCTTGATGTGTAGATACAAACTGGAAAATATTACCACTATTTTCCGAAATTGTTTTAGCCAAAAATATATTTGTTGCAATCAATCCAACCATATTAGTACCTATTATTGGATTTAGTAAAAGAATAGAAGGGTTGTTAACAAGGAACATAGCAGCGCTTTCTAAAGACATCATAGCACTGCTCATGAAACCTGTGAGTCCTTCTTTAACATTATCTGCCATTCCACTGAAGTCTATGGTTCCATTATTGTTTTCGAGGATGTCTTTTATTGTTGTGTTATGGGCCCATAAACTCTCACCCCAATCATAGGCTAATTCTGTTTGAGGGTCATTATAACAGAAATTACCGCATATATCAAGGGGTGAAGCACAATCTCTAACTATTCCAGTAACTGGATCGATAATAAGAAACATGCTATTATCTCCAGCCCTTTTAATTATAGTGTAACCATCATTCTCAAATATAACTAATGGTTCACCATCTATGAGTATGTCTCCAAGGCCCAGTGTGACACTTCCTCGTGGGTCGTCTCCAAATCCTAATGCTGTGAAAACCCAGTATTCTATGGGTGAAAAAGCTGAGGAACATGCATAGCGGAACGCCCTGGCATTAGCAGGGTTACCAATAACATCCATTCCCATCCTATGATCAGATTCACCTGTAACGTAACAAACGTTAGCATCGTCCACCACAGAAACCACAACTGGAACCGTCCTACTCCATGTGACATTGTATTTGGATGCTGCGGCATCTGCAGTCTTATCATGACAGTACTCAACCAGAAGTGAAGTTAAGAAAGTACCATAAGCCGCCTTCATAGGACCCTGACCAAAAAGATAAGTCATATTACCCTCTGTGTAAGTGTAATTTGTTGTAAGATTGTAATTGTCCTTTTGATTCAACCAGTACCTTAAAATATCATCACTAACCCTGGTGGTAGCAATAGCAAAACTCCTAACACCATCATAACCCTCGTACCAATTAGTATTGTTTATTGTTTCGTAAGCGTATGCTCCATTATGATAAATCAAATCACTCATTCTCTGAGTATAACTTCCAGGGAGATTAATCAGGGTTGTACTGTTTGTATCTGGATCCACAACTGTTATTTTTTTACCTTCATCTCCAGGATAAGACAGGGAAATTATCAGATCATCAGTAAATGATTCGTAGTGATTAAGCATTGCTGATTCTGTAGCATTATACTGAAAGACATTAGTATAACGGGATATTAATAGTTCTCCTAACTGGCTTTTGGTAAAGTTCTGAAGTTGAGAATCTGTCATATTCAGTATAGCGCCAAGATATGTCCGTGGTATTGTAGAATCTGAAAGATAATAATTTATATTGTTTATATCATCAAATACATCTGAATCATAACTGTTGGGATCAACTATGTGGGAATTAGCTAGATAAGCCGCATTAATCACTGTCTTGTTAATTACTACCTGTCCATTAACAATCAGATCGATTTCTTCGGTGAATCGATCAAATTCATTAGCTTTCCAAACCACACTCACCCAAGTCACAGACTCATTTAAAGGAATCTCACAGGTTATATTCAGAGGACTGTATGTTTCATGGTAAATAGGAATGCTTGTTGTGGAGGTATGTGTCCAGCTAGGAGGCACATATGGTAACATTAAAGGGAATCGTACATAAGGTGCATTTCCCGCACTCCATATTCTACTGTACCATAATATATCATCACGATCATTGCTTGGTGGTTGTTGAACTGTGCAATTACCCAGATCATCCCACATACAATCATAGAGATAGTTAATTACATCCCAGCTAAGATAGTTTTGTTGGATATAATGGAAATCATCATCAGATAAACCCCAACAGTAGACAAATTCTTGTAGAAGCTCTTCACTCCACCAGTCAGTGTAAAGATTTCCATATAATAAGTATTCCACTACATTTTCGGGAGGGATTGCACAGTCTATTATTCTCATATCACCATAGGTTCTGGAAACATAATTTTTAAGTGCATTAACATTTTGGTCACAAGGATCTGTAAGGATCACAGCTAATTTATACCAGTTAAAAACCTTTGTTTCGGTAATGTTTTGGTAACCCACTAATTCATAATAGGGCCTGGAAGGATCCAGGGCTGTGCTGGTGATATTCAGAATAGCCATTCCTGGAGATAGTGTGGTCTCTTTGGAGACATTCTGTCCATCAACTGATGCTGAAACAGTCACAGTCACAGATTGTGTAGTGCCCAGATTCAAAATAGTTGTTGCTTTCCCATTGAAAGTGTAAACTGGACTGATAACAGTGCCTAAAGTGGTGGTGAAATTCACTGGAACATCATCTGGAATATGCCCCTCAGATGAAGTATCACTACCCACATTGTTATGGGTTAAATCTGCTGTCACACTTGCATTCCCACCAGAATTAACAGATGAAGTATTCACAGTTAAAACCAACCAGGGATCGTAAATCACAGTGCCATTTCTATTCCAGATATTACATGATGAAGGAATAGTTGAATTACTATAAATCACATTGTTGGTACCCCACCAGTTGTTAGTGGCGTTTACGGTGCTTTTCCACACCATAAGCCCATAACTGAAGTTCCCAGTGATTCTGTTAAAGTGTATCTCTGCAGAAGAGAAGTTAGAAAGCGAAATTCCAGTTCCAGTGGATGCACTGGTTATGTTATTATTGTATATTTGGACATCTGATAAATTACTGATACGGATCGTATTATTTGTGAAGTTGTTCCCTTTAACCTGAACACTGGAATGGCCTGTGATGTATATTCCCGCATCACCATTATCTTTGATATCATTCCCTATGATGGTGTTATCAGTAGAATAATAACTTAATATGATTCCAGAATTGTCCACTGTTCTGGACACAGTATTCGAGTACAGGGTATTGTTACATGAATGAGTTGAATAAATTCCACAACTGTTATCGTCTAATATATTTCCAGATAAGGTATTGTTATGGGAATTGTGAAGGCCAATTCCTCCTGTAAGGGTTAAGATGTTATTTGAAATATAGCATTCATTGGTTGAGTTTAGAAGAATACCGTATGAGGACGTGTATTGGGTAATAATGAAACCTTCTATTACTGAACCACTGCCAGAACTATTAATAGTGAATGTTGGGCTTGAGGGAGTACCAGATCGAACAGTAACATTACCGTCAGAAAAAATGCCCAGTTTTTTGTTAACCACAATATTTTCTGTGTAGGTTCCATTCTCCACCAGGATAATATCACCATCAACTGTTAATGTATTTTCAACGGCTGTTTGTATGGTGCTGAAGGATTTACGGAATGCTTTTGAAACTGTCTGACCATCCAATGTTGCAGTAACCGTTGCTGCACCAAACGATGGACTGGAGGTGAGTGTAACTGTAACTTGACCTCTTCTGGTGGTTCCAGTGGGAGTGATAGTTCCCAGATTGGTGGTGAAATGCACTGGCAAACCATCAGGTATTGTTCCAGAACCAGAGGTATCCTGCCCATGATTGTTATGGGTTATATCAGCAGTTATCTGAGAGTTGGATGTGTTGTTATGTGTTACATGAATAACTGCACCACTCAAGTTTAGGACTAACCAGGGATCATAAGTCACGGTTCCATCATAGATTACAATATCTGCTGGTGTGTTAGAGGAGGTGACAGTGGGGTTGTTGCTACCCCACCAATTATTGGTCGCATTTAAAAAACCAGCTAAATCTGAATAAACACCATATTGATTTCCGAATATCTGATTAAAGTGCATTTCGAAGTTAGATTCAAAGAAATAAACACCATAATTGTTGTTGGATATTATATTTCCATAGAGGTAGTTATTATTAGAACCCTCAATGTAAATTCCAAAACCCCTATTATTCGACACAATATTCCTAGAAATCAGATTGTCACGTGAATAAATCCAAATTCCAGCATAGTTGTTGGAAATATTGTTTCCAGTAATAGTATTGTTTTTTGAATATAAAAGTATGCCATTGCCGGTGTTATTCTGAATGTAATTGTTAAATATATTATTGTTTGTGGATAAACCACTAATGTAAAGTCCAATTCTGTTTCGAGTTATCTTATTTGATTGGATGGTGCAATTGCTTGCAGAATTCAGACGGATTCCAGACGAAGTAAAACTGGTGCCGCCAGTTATTGTGAATCCTTTAATGGTTGAACCACTGCCATTTGAATTTATTGTGAAAACTGATTTTGAAGCATCATAAGCCTGAATTGTAACGTTGCTGCTGTTAGACTGTAAATTCAATGTCTTGTTAACAATGATATTTTCTGTGTAGGTATAAGCAGAGCCATTATCATCGTTAACTATGATTATATCACCATTAGATGCATTATTAACCGCAGCTTGAATGCTGCTACCTGGATTAACAGTTAAATTAGCAGCTGAAACTGTTCCATTGAAGGAGATTATCATCAAAAATATACTTACTATAATCATATATAAATACTTTTTATTCATACTAACACCACAAATTCCTTTTAGAAGAACTACTATTTAATACTTTTTATTAAAAAATTAATAAACAATGGAATTGAAGGGGTGAAAATAGTTTTATCAAATTGCATTTTGGGACATATGTTATAATTAAGCTGTTTAAAATAGGTTTTATTTTAATATAATGATTATAAGAAGGAATATTGATAAAAAATGGGATGAATTAAAAATAAAAGGAAAAATAAGGAATAAAATGTAATTTTAAAAAGGGGGAAAATAAGGAAATGGAAGTACTTAAAAACTGCCATTTAGATAAATACCTGCCACAGTTATTTTTCCTGATTTAAAATTGCTTCAATTTTCTTTTCCATTTGTGGAAGTTCGTTGTAAATAACATTCCAAATTATATTCCATTCAACACCAGAATAGTGGTGAATGAGTTTATCCCGTAAACCTGCAGCTTTTTTCCATTCAATTTGTGGGTTGGCATTTTTAAATTCAATTGATATACTCTTTGAGACCTCACCTATAATCTCTAAACTCCTTGAAACTGCTCTTTGCAATACCGGATCCGATAAAAAATCTTCAAATTCTAATGATTTTGTCTGGTTTTCTACAAGGTGTATCTCATCTAGAATGTGGTATAGGAATACTTCATCTTTGTTCACACCATAACACCTCTTTTTCAACAGTAGGTTTCATATAATGGCTTAAACCTCCAGTTGTAACCAGATCAACTTTTTTATCCAGTAATTTTTCCAGGAAAAATATCAGCTCTATAAAATTATGATATGTGGCCTCATTAAATTCAACTAGAACATCAACATCACTTGATTCCTTCTCTTCCCCTCTGGCATAGGAGCCAAAAACTCCTATTTTGGTGACACTATATTTATTTTTAATTTCCTGTTCATGTGCCTTGATTAAGTCCAAAACCCTCATTATAACACCAGGATAACCTTTTTATATCTTCAGATCATTTATATGATGATGATGATGATTGATATTAAGTTTTTAGTAAGTCATCTCTACCCCAAATGGTTAATGTTTGGTTTTGTCATATGGACATTTATTTTGACTTGTAGTACTATCTGCAGTTGGGATATTAATAATACTAATGATTTTAACTAAGGGTTATATCTCGGAAAGGGATTTCCACTTTTTGTGAATTAAAAAAAGGAATAGTCTTAGAATAGTTAATAGTATATTTGATCGAGTAAAATAAAGGAAATTTGGAAGTATTATTAAATACTTCCCTCTAAATAAGTATCCGCCACAGCAGCCACACCTTCACCAATTTCCACATCCAGTCCCAGGCCTTGCATGGTCATTTCCAGGGCAGCGATGGTGCTTATTATTTCTCTGTGGGTTATGTTACCCATATGGCCGATACGGAAGACATTACCTTTAAGGTGGTCCTGACCTCCAGCCAGTTCAATCCTGTAACGTTCCCTCATGGTACCACGGAGTTCTTTGTCAGTTATTCCTTCAGGCATCCGGATTGAGGTCACGGTGTTACTGGCTGCTTCTTTCTGGGCGAATAATTCCAGTCCCAGGGCACTAACACCATTTCTGGTGGCTTCAGCTGCGAGTTTGTGTCTTTTAACCCTTTCTTCTAATCCTTCTTCCATGATCACTCTGAGGGCTTCCTGCATAGCATACATTAATGAAACTGCAGGGGTGTAGGGTGTTTCTGGTGGTACTGCGTCTCCACTCTTTTTGTATTTTTTCATGTTAAGGTAATAAGTCTGATTTTCTGTCTTATCCACTACATCCCAGGCATCATCACTGAGGGTGATGGCAGCCATACCTGGAGGCGCAGCCAGGCACTTCTGTGAACCGGTAACACAAATGTCAATTCCATAACCATCCACGAACACGTCATCCCCACCCAGGGATGACACAGTGTCCACGATGTACAGGGCGTCAAAATCCTCCATTATTTTACCCACCTGGTCTATGGGGTTGGCAACACCAGTGGATGTTTCATTATGTACAATGGTCACTGCCTTAATATCTTCTTCCTCTTCCAGGATGTAACGAACATCATCAGGGTTAACTGCATGTCCCCATTCAACTTCCAGTTGCACAGGAATTCCGCCGTGGGTTTCGGTTATCTGCATGAAACGTTGTCCGAATTTACCTCCCACAATATTTAACACACGGTCTCCCTTACTGATGGTGTTGGCCAGGGCGGCCTCCATTGCGGCTGTGCCGGAGCCAGTGATAAGGTAAGATTTGTTTTCAGTCTGGAATACATCAGACATCATCTGGTTGGTTTCAGTGAGAATTTCACCGAAAATAGCACTTCTATGGTTAACAATGTTCTCTGACATGGCCTTCAGGACCCTGGGGGCCACACGGGTGGGTCCGGGAATCATCAGTAAAGTTTCATCCATCTTTTTCAACTCCAATTAAAAAATTTCCTCCAAAGTATTATTATGTATATAATGGGATATACCTTATATATGGAACTGACCCTCTGGATGCAGTGGTACCAGCACATCCTGGAAGACTTCGGTTTTGTTCGGGAGGATGATGAACGCTCTGCAGAAATATTAAACAACATATTGGATGATATCGGGGCTTTAACACCACAAGATATCAAAATCAAGGATAAAGTCATTGTTTTCGGAGCAGGACCTTCTTTAAAACCCAATCTTGATGTTTTAAAGAGGATTAACCTAGATGAGTTCACCCTCATAGCTGCAGACGGGGCCACAACCGCCCTTTTAGAGGAAGGAATAAGCCCTGATGTCATAGTAACCGACCTGGACGGTCGGATAGATGACATTATATCTGCTAACCAGCAAGGAGCCTTGATGGTGGTCCATGCCCATGGAAATAACCTGGAACAAATTGAGAAATACACTCAAAAACTGATGAATGTCCTGGGAACCACTCAGAGTGTACCCCTTGCCAGTGTTTACAATTTTGGAGGATTCACTGATGGTGATCGTTGTGTTTTCCTGGCCATGGCCCTGGGGGCAAAGGTTATAATATTATCTGGCATGGACTTTGGGAAGATGGTAACCCATTATTCCAGACCAGACCAGGAAGATGGTCCAGCAGACCAGATAAAACAGAAAAAACTGAAATGGGCCAAAAAACTGGTCAGGTGGGCTGCAGTTAATTCTGAAGTGAAGTTTTTGAATATTTCACAGGGAGAACCTGTGGAATGTGTGGAAAATATTGATCCAGAGTTACTTGAAACCATAACGGGTTAATAAGTAAACATAACAAATATGATAATATCTATTAATTGAATTTAGTGGTGTGAAGAAATGCCAGATCGTGTTGAAGACATTTTAATGGGTGAAGAAACACTTTTCAAGGATATAACTGTGTTTAACCCGGATTATATTCCTGAAAATTTCCTTCATCGGGAATCTCAAATGGAAGCCTTGGCCCTTTGTCTTAGGCCTGCTTTGAAGGGGGGTAAACCAGTTAATAGTGTGGTGATAGGGTCTCCTGCCACGGGCAAAACCACAGCCATCCACAAAATCTTTGAAATGGTTGAAAGAAAGTCTCAAAAGGTGGCCACAGCTTATGTGAACTGTCAACTTTATAATACTCGTTTTAATATCTTCGCCCAGATATATAAGCAATTGTTCGGATTTCTCCCTGCAGGAACTGGAGTTCCCTTCTCCCGAATCTACGGGGAAATAATGAAGAAACTCTCCAACGAAAAAAAGGCACTGGTAGTTGCACTTGATGATGTGAATCATCTTTTCTACCATAAAAATGCTAATCAAATATTATATGACATTTTACGTGCCTACGAAGTCTTTCCAGGTGTCAGAACTGGAGTTTTTGCCATAATATCAGATATAGAATTCCGTTTCCTGCTGGATAAAAATGTTAGTTCGGTTTTCATCCCTCAGGAAGTGATGTTTCAAACCTACACCTGGCAGGAAATGAGGGATATACTAAATGAACGGGTTAAAAGTGGTTTTTATCCTTCAGTAGTGCCTGATGAGATCTTAGATGAAATAGTGGATGTTACCAGTTCAACTGGTGATCTACGTGTGGGTATTGATCTATTAAGGACCAGTGGGAATTTTGCAGAAGCAGATGCATCCAAAACCATTGCTAAAAAACATTTAGATAAAGCATTACACGATATAGGCTCTCAAAGCATTCAAAACACTCTGGATAACCTTTCTGCTGATGAAAGAGAGTTGTTAAGAGTGTTAGTTCAACGTGGTGATGATAATCCAACTGCAGGAGATCTGTACAATACTCTAAAGGAGTACCGGTCGTTGAGTTACGCTTCCTTTGACCGGGTTCTTAAGAAACTGGAATTTATGAGGATAATTGACACCAAATTCACTGGAAAGGGAAAACGTGGCAATTCACGGCTTATCCTGTTGCGTTTTGATTCTAAAGAACTGGGAAAATGGTTGGATTAAATTAATTCTAGATGTATTCAAATTAAGTTGAATATAACCAGATACAGAATATTATAAGTTTCCCAAATAAATCGAGGGATATCAAGGATTAACATAATGCTTCTAATTTTATCTCTACATGTTTTAGATGTCATCCTTAAAATAAACTGTTTATTCCTTCATACACTACAAACTCTTGGAAAACAGAAGAAGGGATAACATAAAGGTTACCCTGAGCATACTGGGACGATGCAGTTTCCATGAGAACTTTACGATTGGTTTGATTTTGGGCTTTATCTTTAAGACCATCCATAAGAGATTCTACAGCACTACCCCGTGACATGCCATTTTTATTCTGTTCTTCCCTTAAAAAGTCAATGGAATTACCAGTCACATAACCCTGACCCTCCACATAAACCGGGCCAACGGCCTGAATCAGGGCATCTATTGCTTCAGGTGTTACAATAACCACCAGATTAGTTTTTAAGCCAGTGTTATATTCAACAATTTCCTGGGCTATTTTAGCCCCTGCTTCAGTATCAGAACCCCACAAAGAATCATGCAAGTAATATTTATCTATACCATAACTTTTCATTTCAGAAGTGGGAGATAAAGTGGGATGTGACAATCCTCCGGGATAAACAGGGGTCATATTAACCAATTTTCCCTGGTTAACATTCACTACAAATGCCATATCAACCGCCCCCACACCGGGCCTCTGTTCAGAGGTATCCACACATAAAAGAAGTACGTTGTAGTTTCCCTCAAATTTTTCCTTTCCCTGAGTATAAAAGTAGGACACAATCAGAAATCCACTTATCAAGATTATGATTAATAGGATTATGGCAATTAATTTTTTTGACATGGTATCATCAGTTACTTTGTAAAATGTTTTATTACGTTAACAGTTACCTCTTATGATTTAAAAGGGCTAAAGGGTATATTATACTTCATCATATAAAAATAAACTACATTATGGTAAATTTTATTTAATAATCCTATGGTTAATATAAATAAGCCCATGGTTAATATAGATAAGTTCTGATCAACATAGCACGGTGAATCTTACATGGTGAATGCCCCGCCAAGAATAAAGAAATATAGATGGTTTAAAGAATTGAGAAGATTAAGGAATTATATGCGAGATTCATATAACTCTTGGAAGCACAGGACAGCTTCAAAGGTTGAACCCTCCAGGTTAATGGATTTTATTAAAGGAGATTATAAACTTACCTCGGAGCAGAAAAAAGAACTCTACAATTCAGTAATAAAAGAATCCTATAATCTTCGATTACATGATTTTAATGAGGAAGCACCATTAGTATCAATTATAATAGTAAACCGGAATGGTTTAGACCATTTAAAGAGGTTGTTTGAAAATTTTGTCGATAATATTCAGTATCCCTCATACGAGATTATAGTGGTTGACAATGCCTCGCAGGATAACTCAGTAGATTTTTTAGAAGATCTTTCGGATGTTTTGCCCCTCAGAGTGATTGAAAACAAGGAAAATGAGACCTTTTCAAGGTCAAATAACCTGGGAGCAGAAATTGCCCAGGGAAAATATTTACTTCTCTTAAACAATGATGTGGAACCCACCTATGGCTGGTTAAATCATATGATGAAATCAGCAATACAATCAGAGGATGTGGGTGCAGTAGGGGCTAAAATGGTTTACCCGGATTGTTCAGGGTCTCGTTACAATAAAAGGAAATCCTTTAAAATTCAGCATGAAGGAATAGCCTTCATGGAGGAAGATGGATTTATCAAACCCTATAATAGGGGTAATGGAAAACCATTCAAGGTTCAGGGCAGAACCGATGAACCACGACCTGCAGTCACGGCAGCAGCATTACTTGTTGAAAAGGATAAGTACTTCCAGGTGAATGGTCTGGATGAAGAATACATCTACGGTTATGAAGATGTTGATTTTTGTTTAAAATTACTGAAAGAGGGATATAACAATATTTATTGCTCTAACGCAGTTTTATTCCACTATGAATTTGGAACACAGGAGAAAAATAAGAAAAAAGATATTAAAGAGCGTCGTTTGAACAATAAAAGATTATTTCAGGAAAGATGGAATAAGTGGTTGCGCAGAGAACTTTTGTTGGATAAGTTAAACTCCAATTACCTATTCTCAGATAAACCTTTAAAAGTGGCTTTTGTGGTTACCGAAACTGGAAATGGCTCTTCTGCAGGGGACTACTTCACTGCCAGATGCCTGGCAAAGAGTTTCCAGAAATTGGGTTGGCAAATAAGTTATCTGTCCAGGGTGGAATCTGATGACTGGTACTATGTAGAAAGGGATGTTGATGTTTTAATATCTTTACTTGATGCCTACAATGTTCGTAAAGTCAGATGTAAGAATAATTTACTCATTAAAATCGCGTGGCCACGTAACTGGTTGGATAGGTGGATTTTTTACTATCCTGATTTTGCAGATTTTGACTTGGTGATGGCCACCAGTGAAACTGCCTGCCGGTACATAGAAGAAAAAACAGGAAGGAATACATTCCTCCTACCCCTGGCTACTGATCCAGAACTTTTCAACAGCCAGGTGAAGAAAGATGCCCGATGGAAGTGTGACTACTGTTTCACAGGGAGTTACTGGAATGATCCACGCGAAATTGTGGACACACTGGATCCAGAGAGTTTGCCTTACACTTTTAAGTTGTACGGTAAAAACTGGGAAGAGTTTGAAAAATTCAAACCATACTATGAGGGATTTGTTCCCCATCAGAAAATGCCTGAAATTTACAGATCCACCAAGGTAGTGGTGGATGATGCCAACCGGGTTACCAAGGAATATGGTTCTGTGAACAGTCGAGTGTTTGATGCTGTTGCCAGTGGGGTTCTGGTGGTTACCAATGGAGATATCGGTGCAGAAGAAACCTTTAAAGGAATATTACCGGTTTATAGATCTACAAAGGAACTTAACGATCTTCTAAGTTATTATCTGTCTAACGAAAAGGAGAGACTGGCTAAGATCAGGGAACTGGAGGAGTTTGTGTTGTCCAACCACACTTTTGATCACCGGGCCCAGAAGATAAAGGAAATACTGGAAGCCTACATTCTGAAAAGGAAGATGGCAATTAAGATACCGGCACCAAGCTGGGATGAAGCTCTGGAATGGGGTGATTACTATATGGCTCTGGGTCTTAAGAAAGAACTGGAGAGAAAGGGTTGTGATGTGGTTCTGCAGGTTCTTCCAGAATGGGATGGTGATGGTGATGCCCGCTGTGATGTGGTCCTGGTTTTAAGGGGTTTAAGCAGGTACCAACCGAAACCACAGCACTTCAATATCATGTGGAACATATCCCACCCGGACGAAGTAACAATTGATGAGTACAACCAGTACCAGCACGTGTTCATAGCCTCCCAGTTCTGGGCTGATGAAATAGCCCAGAAAGTGGATGTTCCAGTGGAAGCTATGTTGCAGTGTACTGACCCAGAACTCTTCTACCCGGACCCTGATGATAAGTACAAACATGACCTCTTGTTTGTGGGAAACTCCAGAGGAGTGCAAAGAAAGATACTAAGGGATTTATTACCTACAGATAAGGACCTGGCTGTGTACGGTGCAGGATGGGAAGGACTGATAGATAAGAAGTATATCAAGGGAGAACACATACCTAATAAGGAACTGAGGAAAGCCTATTCATCCTGTAAAATATTACTCTGTGATCACTGGGATGATATGAGAGATAAAGGTTTTCTATCCAACCGATTGTTCGATGCATCTGCCTGTGGAGCTTTTATAATATCCGACAAGGTTAAGGGTATTGAAGATGTTTTTGAAGATGCGGTGGTAACTTATGATAATCCTGATGACTTTCAATCACTTATTAATTATTATTTAGTCAATAATCATAAGAGAAAAGAAAAATCGCTAGATATAACTGATTTGTCAAATTTTATATTTGAAAAAAATATAGAATTAATACTAGAGTTAATAGATTAATCTGTTGTGTTATTGTGGAATTATTGGAAAGAATATAAGGATTAATGGATTTAAATAAGAAAAAATACCATTTTCTATAATTATTTATATTTTCTTGAAATAAATTTGGTGATTTAAGAAAATTTTGCCAGTGGTAATGGTTTAAAATGTATATCTTTTACATAGCAAAAACTGTAGATAGTGTCTGTATGAAACGTTTTGCTAATATTTTTAAATCCAACTAGTTTCTCGTCCAAGTCTTCTCCTAATAAGTGGTTTTCACCTATAATTAAATCTACCTTATTTAATACCTCATTATTTATTAAATTATCAATAATTTCATGTTCTGAACCTTCAGTGTCAATTTTTAGAACTATATTACAATTAATTTTTTCATTTTTTATAATATCTGATAAAACTGTACTTGCTTCTTTAACTTTGGCTTTTTTAATTTTCATTTGTTTTTTCCCTTTTAACCATTCTGATTGGAGATTGGTAAACTCTAATTCAGTTGTTGTGATTCCATCGAAACCTTGAAGACAGTATATGTCTATTTCCCCATTTTTATCGGAAAGTCCAAAGTTATATGGGTTTATTTTATGAGCTAAGTTTGGGTTTAGGTCAAAATTCTTTAAAGCAAAATCATAGGTTTCTTGATTAATTTCAAAACCGTATACGGCTTTACAAGAATCGTAATTAGCAAATTTCAGTGCAGCATATCCCCGATTCATTCCTACATCGAAAACAACAAATTCTTTAAATTGATATAGTTGTGGTGCTGAGTATCCATCACGAGCATAAATTTCTTTAATAGTATAAAAACGGTTATTTGTCATTAGTTTGATTCCTTCTTCAGTTTCTAGGTATATTCTATTTTCTGAAGGGGAATGAGATATAATTTTGATATTGTTGAAAAAGCACATTTGGAAGAAGTCATCAGTGTCCATCATTTGATATGAATCTTCATCACCATTAAAGAAATATCCCTTGCAAATATCATAATTTTTATTGAAAATATCAATAGCTGTTTTCAAATTTTCTCTTATAGAAATATAAGAATCCATAAATGAATTTATTTTTTCTTGGTTTTGTTCGTGTTTATCTGAGAGTCCGTTTAGGAAGGTTTCTGTTTTTTCTTGGTTTTGTTTGTATATATCTGAGAGTCCGTTTAGGAAGGTTTCTGTTTTTTCTTGGTTTTGTTCGTGTTTATCTGAGAGTCCGTTTAGGAAGGTTTCTGTTTTTTCTTGG